>NBMH01000160.1 GCA_002084875.1 Anaerolineaceae bacterium 4572_78
ACCTCACGTTAAAAGGGACTACTGGGAGATTTAATCTTTCAAGTAGTCAAAGGTTGGTGAATGGCTCATTATGGGTCATTTCACTATTTTATATTTCACTCAATTATTAATGAGGAAAATCATTATGAGTGTTTTTAAACGAAGGGCTTCTGTTAGACAGAATGCCAATCAAGGGCCGCCTCCTCGGCGACGATGGCGAGAATGTTTCGCTTCGTCGTGGATAATGGCGGGATTAATCGCTGTATTTTTTATAGGTACTATTGTGCCAACTGTTCAAGCACAAGATACACCTATCAGTCTCAGTCCGTCTGCCGGAAATAATACGTCTGGTGGTAATATAATCCAACTCAAAGCTACTCTTAGCAGTGGGCCAAAGATCACATTTATTATTACCAAAAAAGATGGTAATAGTTTCAATGATCCCGGCACAATGACAATTAGAGCCGGTGCTTATAAGGGTTGTGTTGCCAACAATGATTCTTATCATTGGTCTTATAGTTCAGGACTATCAGAAGTTAAAAAAACTTTTGATTTAAGAGATTATGATGAGTTGGGTTCTAGTAAGGATTGGTATGCAGCAATTGGTAGACCAAGTGTCTATTGTGATGGAACACCTCCCAGTTTTTATTCAGGTAAATTGCATTTTGAAGTACCTAAATTAAAAACTCCAAGTTCACTTTCTCGTAATGATACAGAATTTGATTGGGGAAATGTGGACGGTGCTAATACTTATAGGATTGTTCTTTCTAAAGACTCTCATTTGAATGGGTTCAATGATACTGAAACTGATACTAGCGATTGTACTAATTCTTCTGTTTGCCAAAACTGGAAGATTAACTGTTCTTTGAATGGTTATTGTTCTTCAAATGAATCAGAATACGATGGCTTTGTATTAGAAACAGATACTCGTTATTGTTGGAGTGTACGTGCTGGTGTTCTTGATAAATCGGAAATTCTTTTGGCACCACACAGTAATTGGGCTAGTGGTAGCTGTTTTACTGTTGAAGCTGTTGGTCCCGGTATTCAAGCACCTAACAATGTACAAGCTACAGATGGTGACTATGAAAACTACGTAAAAATAACGTGGGATGCTGTAAGTAATGCAGATTCCTATGAAATTTGGCGTGGTACCAGCAACAGTAACATGGAAAAAATTGATGTAGATTCCAAGAGTCCTTTCAAAGATGAAAATGCCGAGGAAGGTGTGAAATATTATTACGCCGTAAAAGCAGTGAAAGGTTCTGAAAAAAGTAATCTCAGTACTAGTGATAAAGGATATTTGAAGGATTCTGTTGTTATTTGTACAGGCAAAGATTGTGAAAAGCCTGATTACATAGTGACTGCAATGGAACTTAGTCCAGATCAATCAGAGTTCGAGGTCGGTGAAGACTTTAGAATCTTTGGTAAGACTAAAAATATTGGTGATAAACAAGGAGGTAAGCTCGTTCTTTATTGGAGAACTTCCTCAAATGGCCCTATAGATAGTCCTAATGATGGGGAATTATTTCATGAAGGTAGTTGGGGACGTTTAGATTCTGGTTATGAAATGGAATCTAATTCTAACTCTTTTACTGTTCCTCAGCATTCTGGTGATTACTGGTTAGGCTTGTGTGTGGCAATGGAAAGTGGAGAAGAAGCAAGCACTTCTAACAATTGTAATAGTATCAAAATTACCATTAGAGGAGAAGTATCAAATAAATTTGACCTATTATGGGATAAAGATGGTAGTGGTGAAGGTACAATCAGCGTTTCCCCTTCTGGCGAAAACTGTGGCACTGATTGTTATCGCTATGAAAAAGGTAAAGATGTTACATTAACTGCTAAAAAATCAGGTAATTCTGATTTCAATGGATGGAGCGGTTGTGATAACAAAAACGGTAATGAATGTTACGTCACGATGAGTGTACGTAAGTCGGTAGAAGCTACCTTTAATGCAAAACCCAAATATCCACTGACCGTTCAAATCACTGGTACTGGTAAAGGCACAGTCAAAGGTCAAGGTATTGACTGTAACGGTGATTGTTTTGAAAGTTATGAGGAAGGCAGTGTTGATTTAATAGCCAGCTATTTAGAAGGTTCAACCTTTGCGGGATGGAGTGGCGAATGCAATTCTTGTGATATTGACCTATCATGTGCTGTGAACATTAGTTCTCCTGAATGTAAGGTAATAGCTGAGTTTAATAATACTCCGCCAACCGTTGTCCTAGAATTGCCTGAAGGTGAAGCTAAGGATCAACCGCTTGATGTTGCTTTAGTTTGGAGTGGTAAAGATGCAGAAGACGGAGCTTTAAATACTTATGAAGTTCTTCTCGGAAAAGTTAATGAAACAGCCGTTAGCATAAAAGGTAGTTGTGTTTCCAGTAATGGAAGTGGTAAAAGCGGTTCTGGTGATGCTAAATTTACTTGTACTCCATCGTCACCACTTGATTACGACGAACCATACATCTGGACAGTCACGGCTACTGATAAAGGCGGACTCTCTACGTCAAAAGAAGGCCGTTTTACAACTCGTAAAAACGGTAAACCTTTTGAGGTGACTGAATCTTTACCTGAAAATGGTAATGAAAAAGTAAGTTCCACAGAAGATTTTGTGGTGAGTTGGAAAGATTTGCCCTCTGATCAAAGAGACCCAGAAGGTGAATCGGTAACTTACTCTGTCTATCTTTGGGAAACGGGTCAAGCATCAGCAACAACGCCGGTCACAGGTTGTTCTGGTATTTCATCACCTACCAAATGTACTATTCCTGCAACTCAACTTAATTTTGGTAAATTCTATAATTGGCGAGTTGATGGCACAGATGGTTATGTAGACAAACATGGGAATGAAAATATCACCAGACAGCTTTGGAGTTTTAAAACGTTACCAAATAATCCACCAAGTGAGCCGATAAATCCCTCATTACTCAATGGTGGAACTGCTATAGATTCACCATTTAAGGATGTTGATCCTACTTTACCCATTGTTTTAAATTGGGAAGGTGGTGACGATCCTGACAGTGGAGATACGGTTGCTTATACGGTTAGTTTCTTTAGCGATTGTAGTGCGGTGACCTGTGATGGTGGTAATGTACCAGCAACTAAAAGCTGCACGATTCCAGCTAACTCACTTAAAACTGAGCAATCCTGTTCTTGGCAAGTTACAGCGACAGATAGTTATAACCCTGCCAATGTGATAAAGAGTGAGCCTTGGAATTTCACTACAATGGGTAATCAACCGCCTAGCGCACCGACTAATCTTGTTATCAAAACCGGAGGTAATGTAGTTGATCCAGCAGTTACAGAGCTTGATAAAATGCAAAGTATTGAGTTTAATTGGACTGCCAGCGTAGACCCTGAAGGTGACGATGTGAGTTACCAAGTTTGCTATAAGAAAGCTACTGAAGCAACGATTAAGTGTTATCCAAAAACCTCAGTGACTTCAGAAACTTCTGATCTGCTAGACAATGGTACCACTTATGAAGTATTTGTTGTTGCGGAAGACGGTAATCCTGGCAACGAGGTAAAATCCGATACGGTGACGTTCAAAACCAAAGCAGCTCCGGTGAAGCTAACATTAGAGGCTAAACCAGGTGAAGCTAGTATCTTTTTAGAATGGGGCTTTGCCGACACGATTGATCCTAAAGTGGTCAAATATCGTATTTTGCGTGTTGAAGGAAAAGATGCAGATTTCAGTACTGCAATTACCATAGCGGAAATTGATTCTCCTATGTCATCGAACTATGATGAAAATGGTGAGAATGTGAAAGGAAAAAATTACTGTTATCGTATTGATGCACTTGATGATAATGGTAAAACTTTACATACGTCCAATAAGAACTGTGCAACGTTTGGTCAGACGATCTTGGCAATGCAACCTATTGGTGGCTTAAAAGGAGAGATTGTTGATGTCCCCATTCCGATTCTCAATGGGGGTAAATTACGCATCTTCACAGGTGATATTTGGTTAAGATATGACAGTAGCGTCGTTACTGTCAAAGATGTTGGAATAAGTGCCCTTACCACAGGCTATTCCATACAACAGCCAATTGGTTTTGTCAACGAAACAGATGATATTAAAGTTGTTAAAATCCAAATCTACTTTGATGGAGATCTGGAAGATACACCAGAAATTATTGGTGAAGGCTCATTGGTAGATATTTCCTTTGAAGTCATAGGTGATGCAGAACAAAGTAGTCCACTTGTATTAGTTCCACCTGTTGATGGTAAAGGTGGTACTAAAATCCAAGATACCAACTTTGAAGACATTGCTCTCAAATTGACCAATAGCCAGTTCGATGTTAACACACGACGTGCTGTTAGAGATGGAAATACCGGTGTAGAATCGCGTTTTTATGTGGGTGAAGCCTATGTCCGAGGTGATGTAAGAGGCGACGGCACACCAGCAGAAATGGTTGATATCATCATGGCGAGACGCATTGGTACCGAATTGCTTGAAATAACACCAGAGCGACTTATTGCTGGCGATATCAACATTGATGGTGTAGTTGATTCTGCGGATGCGGATATGATTGTTTACTATGCCCGTCACCAAGAATGGCCGGGCGCACCGCCTTATGAAGTTGTCAAGACGAGAAAAGCTAGACGTGGCGCACCCGTTATTCTAAGTTTAGAAGAAGTAAGTGGCGTTTCAGGTTCAGAGATAACGGCTATATTACATATCAGCAATCTTGTTGAGTTATCGGCGATGAATCTTAGTATTGCTTTTGATACTAAAGTTGTAGAAATCATCAAAGTAGAAAAAACTGGACTCACAGAAGATACGCAATTTTTAGCAAATCCTGATAATGAGGCTGGGGTGATACATATTGGTATGGATACTCAAACTCCTCTCAATGGTGATGGTGATATTGCTAAAATCACGTTACGGTTTGTTTCGGGCGGTTCCGTGAGAAGTACGTCTTTAACGATTGCACAAGCTAATCTTTATGATCTGTTTGGGCGTAATTTTGTTATCTCCGCTTTGCAACGAACCATTGAAGCACGTCATGGTGAAGCGATTATTACTGACATTCCAGAGGAGCCAGTTGTCAAAGAACGAGCAGTGATAACGCCAATAGATGAATTGTTGCCAAAACCATCGGTAACTGGGCTTTACAGTGTAAGTGGCAGAATCACCAACACAAACGGCAAATCTATGGCAGATATTACCGTGACAGTGGGTGATGAAACAGTGGTAACTGATGATGCCGGTTACTATGCTGTAATTGGTCTAGCAGAAGGTGAATACTTAGTCACTGCTGGTAAGACTTCTGACGACGGCTTTGTTTTTGTTGAAAAAACATGTAGTGTTGGAAACAATGAAAATTGTAAGCTTGACTTTGTAGTTGATACTGGTGAAAGCGGAGATACCGTTGGTAAATATGCTGTTTATGGAACTGTCCTAGACAGAGATGGGTATCCGATTAAGGGTGCTACCGTTAAAGTTGGTGACGAGCTTACCACAACTGACAATGTTGGTTATTTTGCCTT
>NBMH01000161.1 GCA_002084875.1 Anaerolineaceae bacterium 4572_78
GATTGCATAATCGGCATACACTGAATCTCCAACATCCACCCCTATTTGAAATGTGTTGTTAAATCGTTCAATTGAATCAGTGATATGATATTGTAAAAAACTATAAATCGAATAAAGATATGACACTTTGGTGATAATATCAGGACTAGGAAGTTTCTCTTGATTTAATCGAAATCCCAAATATGCTAGGTCATAAGCATGCTTAAGGTCTTTCCACATCTGAACTGCTATGACTGCTAAAAGAGCATGTGCAAGTGTCGAATATGGAACATTGCCATATTCGATGGATAAATTTGTTGCCTTACTAGCAAAAAATGGCAATAGTTGAGGCGTACTAACGGCAATGCTGTCAAATGCTACTCCCACAATGCGAAGAATGGCTTTCATCTCTTCATTTTTCATGAGAGGTAAATTCCACAAATCATCAATAGTTTGCTCCTGCATGTTTGCCTGATACAGTTCAATCTCTGCCATAGTCAGTTTCATGTAAGTTTCTTTTTCAGTCAACATGGGAACATCCAGCCCCAGCATGTTTAGTGCCTCAACCATGACCACTACAGCTTGGTGGTGTTTTCCCTGTCCTGAAAGTTGGATAATCTTAGTAACACAAATATCCGCCTTGTCAAGTTGGGAAGTAGCCTTATTCATGGCGTTATTTAAAAGTTGGTCGGACTTCTCAAAATCGCCTATTAAAAAGGCACACTCACCTTGAGCCTGATTCAGTTTAAACATCAGTCGATAATCGGTTTGCCAATGTTCTTGCCCCAATAAATCAATGCCAGTTGCCAAATATTTTTTTGCCGATTGATAGCTCATATTTTCTTTTGCCTTTTCCCCAACTGTCAAATTAAGTTGAGCCAGTTTCCGCTTTTCTGCTATATCTGCGATACATGCTTTACCATTGTTTAATTGGTCAACGATGTCAAAAAGTTTTGCATCATCACCGTTATCTTCAAGGAATAACTGTCCAATTTGCCAATGAGTGCGAGAACGTATTTCATTAGGCATGGACGAGTACGACACATCTCTTACCCAACCATGCGAAAATTGATAAGTACCAGCAGGCGATGCCGAGTCACCCATTTTTAGCACAACTAACCCCTGTTCAATCGCAGGCATAAGATTAGAAACTACAAACATCCAATCTATAGTAGCCGATTTTGCTTGGAAAAATTCGATTTTTTTAATCACCGATTCTAATGTCCCTAAATCAAAATAATCACCAATGCAAGCCGCCACTTGTAATATATCTTTCGTCATATCGGGCAAGTTTTGCAATTGTTGGGTCATAGATTCAGCCATGTTATCGGTGATTCGCACCGACTCAATTTGTGCCATATCCCATGTCCATTCCCATGTATTCTTATTCCGAGTAAAATACCCTTCGCTGTATAGCTTGGTTAAAAACTGGTTGATAAAGAAGGGGTTTCCTCCTGTCTTATACAAAAGCAACTTTGCCAGCGATGTAACTTTGGCATGTTCGGCATACAATGTATCGGCTACCAAATTAGTGAACTGATGATAAACTCAATTAGTTCAATGCTTGCTTCATCTGCCCATTGTAGATTGTTTAGGAAAATGACTAGGGGATGTTCCTTATTGCTAAGTGTTCTGATAAAATTTTGGAATATCATGTGCAAACGATTTTGTGTTTCCTGGTTGCCTAGTTGTGTGATGGGGGGTTGTTCACCAATCAACATGGTTAAATTTGGGATGCTATCACTTAACATTTGTCCATCTTTACCAAGTCCTTCTTGAACTTGAGTCTGCCATTTATGCAAAGTTGTTTCATCTTCGACTAACAGATAGTTGCATAATTCGTTAAATGCTTGACTAAATGCGGCATAGGGAACATGTTGTTCGGATTCATCAAACTGCCCTTGAATAAAATAACCTTGCTTTGCGGCAACGGGACGATGAATTTCATTAACAAGAACTATTTTGCCCATGCCTGCTTTGCTTGTTACCATTACCAATGCTACATGCCCAGCACACACATGTTCAAAAATATCAGTCAATTGGACAAAATTTTCTCTTCGTCCATGCAAGTTTTGGGAAATTTGGAATTGCTGGGGGAAGTCTTTTTGTCCGAGTTCAAATCCTGTTCTCACCTCTCCCTCTGAAGAGCGACAAAGATTCCACTCTCCCTCTGGGGGAGGGGCCAGGGGTGGGTGCAAACACTGCTCCAAATCCCATTTCAAGCCATGCACTGACTGATAACGCTCCTCTGGATTTTTCGCCATCAATTTCATGATAATATCAGAGAGGATGGAAGTTTGAGTCCCCACCCCATCCCATGCGAGGATAGGGGCAATTCTTGTGTTCCCACCTCCATCTTGGAGGGGGGTTAGGGGGGCGGGCTGAGTCCCGAACTCCTGCGGCGACACAGGAGTTCGGGCGATATGAGCATGCACTAATTCCATCGTATCTGTATTCTCATGCGGCAATCTTCCCGTTAATATCTCATAAAGCATGACACCTAACGAATAAAAATCAGTCCGATAGTCTACTGGGCGGTTTGTCCTACCAGTTTGTTCAGGGGAAATGTAGGCTAATGTGCCTTCTAGCACATGCGTGCTGTAATGCGGAATGGACATGTCATGTGTTTCCATCGTGGTAGCAATGCCAAAATCAATTAGTTTCAGTTGCCGCGTTTGTGGGTTTATGACCATGTTTGCGGAGTTAATATCTTTATGAATAATGTTTTTGCTGTGAATTTGACCAATTGCGGAGGCGATGTCAATTGCCATTTTGATAAATTCTGGCATTGTCAAAGTGTAATTGGTTAGCCAATCCTTCAAGACAATGCCACCAAAATCTTCCATACATATCAGCAAACCACTTTGGTACCGTTCCAAGCTATACGCTTTGACCACACATTCTAAATCGAGGGAACAAATAATTTCATATTCTCTCCGATAACGCGACAGTTCCATTTGGGTAGGATAGTCTGGCTTCAATATTTTTAATATGACTGATTTATTATCTGTTTCACGATTTGCATGATATACAAGCGTATTTGTGCTTTCGTAGATTTTCTCATTGATTTGATAACCCTGTATAAGTATCATTATGTTTCTCGTTGACATAAACTAAATTAATGCATGAAAATTAAATAATTGTAATTATTCACTCCCTTCGCTATGGGTGGGGGTGAACGCTCACAAATAATCGGTTAGCCATGAATAGGAATAGTAAAGGAGAATGTAGAACCAATATTTTCCTTACTATCTACCTCAATTACTCCTCCATGCAGTTGAACCAATTGTTGACAAATCGTCAAGCCTAAACCTGTTCCACCATAAGCTCGTTGGTTGGACATGTCCGCTTGTTCAAACGTCTCAAAAATTGACCCTAATTTGTCAGCAGGAATACCAATTCCTGTATCAATAATACTAAATCGCATCATCATAGAATCATCTTCACACACACGAGTTTGGATAGTAACTCTCCCTTTTTCAGTGAACTTAACAGCATTTTCAACCATGTTAAGCAAAATCTGTTTCAGGCGGGTCCTATCAGCATAAATAGTAGGCACATCATCGGGAATATCTGTGATTAATTCGACAGGAATATCGGCGACCATTAAAGTTGAGGCTGCTTCAACATCTTCCATTACATCTTTTACATCAAGTTCTTCTTGAACCAACTCTATCATGCCCGCCTCAATTTTGGAGATGTCTAAAACATCATTAATAATCGTCAAAAGGTGTTGCCCACTATTATAAATCAACTGCACATCATGGCGAATAGGCTCGCTTAAGTCGCCGCTAATGCCAAGTAGTAACAAGTCAGCAAAACCTAAAATTGCATTGAGAGGTGTACGCAATTCATGGCTCATCACGGTCAGAAATTGCGACTTGAGCCTATCCATCTCCTGCAATTGTGTAATGGTAATTTCCATTTTCTTGAGAAGATGAACATTATCAATACATATAGCGGCTTGGTCAGCAATGGATTGCATGAGGTCAACATCTTCACTAGAAAAGCGGTCTACTTGCCGACTTTGAATGTCCATGACCCCTAAAACGCGGTCGCCTTTTCGTAAGGGAACAGCCAATTCAGAATTAGTGTTAGGCAAAAGAGGATTGCGAGTATAATTCAATATTTCGTTGACATTATTACTAACGAAGGTTTTATTTTGGGCGGCAACTGTGCCGATGATACCTTGTCCCATGTTGATGTAACGTCCTTGTGATTTCAATCTTTTTCCGACCACTCCTGACCCAGCAACAATGCTTAGCTTGTTTGTCTTTTCATTGATGAATTCACCACTTAGGCGATGTATGAGTTGTAGGCGATAGGTTCGGTCGGCAACACGTGCTTCTAATTTATCTTGATGGTCTTGTAATTCGCCCTGTAGTTTCTTGCGCTCGGTAATATTCTGATGCGAGCCGACCATCCGTATAGGTTGGTCGTCAATTCCCCAGAGTGCTTGTCCACGTGCCATTATCCAACGAGGCGTACCATCACGGTGCATCATGCGAAATTCACAATTGTAAAACAGTGATTTTTCATCGAGATGGTCTTGAATGGCTTGTTTGACTTTAGCTATATCTTTGGGATGTACCAAACGGACATACTCGTTAAAATCGGCAGTGATTTCATGGTCTTCATAGCCCAACATTTGTTTCCAGTTCGGCGAGTAAAATACATCTCCCGTTTCAATATTCCAATCCCAGATTCCGTCGTTATTGGCACTAACAACCAACTGCCATCGTTCTTCACTTTCACGCAAGGCAAGTTCGACCTTTTTACGGTCGGTAATATCTGTGGTCATGTTTAATACCCCGATGATATTTCCCTCGCTATCCCTAGTCGGTTCTTTGGACGAACGAACCCAACGGCTTTTTGAACCGATGGTCAACTGTTCCTCGCGAACATCACTTTGCCCAGTACGGATAACATGTCTGACTTTGGTCATTCTTCTATCAGCCATCTTTTTAGGAAGAACGTCCCAAATTTTCTTGCCGATGGCTTCTTCGATTTTTCCACCGTACCACAGCTGAGCCGCGGCATTGTTCAGCAACAATATATTTCCATCATAATCATAAACTGAAATGGCATCGGAGGCATATTCGATGAGAAGTCGATATTTTTCTTCACTCTCACGCAAAGCCTCTTCTGCTTTTTTCTGTTCGGTAGTATTTTGCATCAATGCCATGCCCATAAGAATTTTATTATGTTCATTCCTAATGGGTACATAATTAATTTGGTAGATTCGGTCAGAAAAAGTACTTTCTCTTTGAATATGCCTACCTGCTAAAGTAGCCCGATAAATGGGGACAAGTTGTTTGCTTATGTCTGGTGAAAAAACTTCCCACACAGTTTTGCCTTCTGCATTCTCTTTATCAATACCAATCTTTTGCCAATCACTCCCTTCAATGAGGAGATACCGTAAATTTTCATCAAATAAGAAAACAACCCCATCAGGAAAATTTTTTGTCAAAGCTCCAATAAGTTCTAGTTTTTCTTGTAGTTCTGCTGTGCGTTCTATGACCCGCACTTCCAAGTTATCCTTTGCTTCTCGCAATGCATCCTCTGCCCATTTCCGTTGAGTGATGTCGTATAAAGCCGTGAAAAGGGCAGGTTTGTCATCAAAGATAATAGTTTGAATAGATAAAATAATCCATAACGTTTTTCCGTCTGCTTGTTTTATTTGTAGCTCATAATCATGAATAAAACCCTCTTGAGATAGCTGAGCAAGTATCTTACGACGGTCTTCGGCGTTTTTATAAAAATCAGGGGTTTTTTGTCCGACCATGTTTTCTAATGAATCACCAATAAGGCTGGCGGCCTGGGAATTGGCATAAAGAATAGTACCATCTTCGGAACGAGTAATTAAGACGGGGATGGGGACTGTTTCAACAATCGTGGTTAAACGTTTTTCGCTTTCGGTCAAACTACTGTTTAAGCCTTGCATCTTATCATAAAGCCGAGCATTTTCTATTGCGACAGCGGCTTGAGCAGAGAGTACTTTTAAAACTTCCAACCGATTAGTGGTAAAGGCATCAGCAAACAAATTGTTCTCTAGGTACAAAATCCCCACTAATTTATTTTGATTAACAAGCGGCACACACAAAATTGATTTCGGTTGTTTGGCGATGATATAACGGTCTTGTGAAAAGGGTCCGCTACTGGTCGCATCATGCAAAACAACACTTTCCTGGGATTGTGCCGCATAGTTTATAATAGAAGTTGGCAGTATATCTGATGTAACTGCACTATCAGAAATGGCATCTGTTTGCACGATAAAGCCATCATCATCAGTCACCCCGATAATCTCAATAATCCATTCACCATCTTGGTCTGAAATAAGAAACCCTCGTTCTGCTCCAGAATTTTCGATGGCAACTGTCATCAATCGTGATAACAACCGACTAAGAACAATCTCACTCGAAATCAGTTGGGCAGAACGCATGACCGTTGAAAGGTCAATCCTGCCCAAGCCACTTTGTCTGCTTGCCTCTGAAACTTTTGGCTGTTGGATTCGGGTGGAATATGGTGTTTGTGACTTGACGAGTAGATGGGAATATGTCTCTGTTAAAAGCTGAACCTTTCGAGTGGCACCCCACATTTGATAGGCATAGTACGCTTTTTGGAGATAAAGTTGAGCAAATTCTGTTTTTTCTTTATCAAGCCAATACATTGCCGCTCTTTCGTTTGTGAGAGCTTCATGTTGAATGAACTCATTTTCACGGGCAGAATTGATTGCTTGGTCATACAAATTAAGGACAGTCTCTAATCTTTCATCGGCTATGCGTCCTATTTCAGCCGAGATGAGATCGACCATGTGTTGGAAATTTTGTGGACAGCTATCAGCCCAAATTTTCAACTGCCTCTGATTTTCTTCTAACGTTTCCCAATATTCTTTTTGTTGTTGTGGTTCTGCCGTTGGATAGAGAGCCGTAAGGGCTAAGGAATGATAAAAATTACAAACGGCTAATGGAAACAAACTCCCGACCGTAGCTACCTTTTCATGGATGGATATTATACAGTTAAGTGTAGAATCAAAATCACCATGAAGGTAGTGAGCTTCAAGTTTTAAGATTTCATAGAGTACAATTGCCGTCGAACTTTGGTTAGCCTTAGCAGTGGTGATATAGTCAAAATCGGAAGTGGTGATTGCGGCTACCCCGAACATTTCTGTAGGTAAACCGTATAGGTTTTGTAAGGTACGTTGCAGTCCAAGTAGAATATCAGTAGCTAGAGGATTGTCTTGAGTTTGGCTAAATTGCAACAACTTGGGATTTTCCATCAGAATATCGGCTAAACTTTTACCGTAATAAAAACTATAAAGTGCGGTAAAGGCATGCACATTGCCGACCGTCTGCAATGCTCCTGTTTGTAGACCAAGTTGATATGCCTGCTCAAAAATCCGTTCGACTCGTTTTAATGGTTCAATCCAATGGTTTAAGGCATTGCCAAAAACGAGTAAAATTTTGCATTTATCGGCTAAGTTGTGGAATTTCTCACTTAGGGCAATCGCCAACTTTCCAAAGGCATATCCTACCTGATAGTCATGCAACATGCTGTTGACTTGAACACCATACATTGCATAAGCATAAGTCAATTCTGATGCAGAGCCATAATCAAGAGAGAAATTGACGGCTTTGGTAACGACTACAGGAAATAAAGCATGTTGGGCAATATCAGTAACATACACCATGTTAGTCAAAATTTTAATAACTACATGTTGATAAGGGTCGCTGATTTCTGGCTCATCGATGAGTGATTCAATTTTTCTGTCCCTTAATTTATGTTGCGATTTTATCAGTTCGGTTTGGAGAGCCAACCCAAAATCAGATTTTGGTAAATCAATACCTAACAAGGATAAGGCAGTTTGCCCGACGGCGATAGCTTTGTCATAATGATGAGTTAAGGTATGTTGCACAATTAGCAGGTTATACAATTCTGCTTTTTCCAAATTGGTACTGGCTTTCTCTAGCAGTGTTTCAATTGATTTTTGAGATTGTTCGTAATGCCCATTTAGATATTTAACTTCAGCATATTCCTTATGCAAGTCAAAGGCTATATCATAATCTTCGTCCCAAATATCTTCTTGATAGCTATCTAAAGCATGTCGCAAATATGTTTGAGCAAACGAATATATGGTCAATCGTTTTGCTTTATGACTAGCTTGCAGATTTAATTTTATCAGTTTTATTTTCTCCTGCTTATCGATAAGCAAGTCATGTCCTATATTGAAATGATGGACAATCTTAAAAATATGTGTGTTACATGTAGATAGTATATCAGATTTCCCTAGCTGACTATCCACCCCTACGTAATAATCCCCAATTTTGAGATGAATACTTTTTCTCTGTTCATCGGCAATTATACGATGAATTGCCTGACGTGTGTAGTCATGCGAAAATTTATAATTTAAGATAACGGGAAACCCCACCCCCGTCCCATCCCCTTTCAAGAGGAGGGGTTGGGATGGGGTGTTTTGCGTCAAAATAATGTCCGATATGGGTATTATCATGCTACTTTGTATAGCAGGCAGTAAATCTTGATAAGTTTTGTAAAGAGATGTTTCCCGAATCGCCGATAAAATATACAAATCGAAATGGTTGGCAACACAAGAAGCGGCATGCAAGGCTTGTTGTGTTTCGGTGGGTAAGTGCTTGAACCGATTTTCTATTAATGCTAAAATTTGAGAATGTAGGTGTGGTTTCTGTTCAGCAATATCCCATTTCCATTTATTACTAGCCTGGTCAAAAGTAAGTAATTTTTCTTGATATAGGGCATGTAAAAATCGGTTAATGAAAAATGGGTTGCCTTCCGTTTTTGCCATTAACCATTCCAAAAGGGGAGTAGCTGTTTGCTGGTTACAATAAAATGAGTCACCTACCAGTGTTGCTACATCATCAAGGGTGAGTGGATTTAAGATAATTTTGTTGACGTTCACCCCAACTTTTTCTAATTCCTCAATAGTTGTTATGAGAGGATGATTTTTGTCTACTTTTTCATCATCATAAGCTCCAACCAAAAGTAAAGTATTTATGTTATGGTCGGTCATTATCCATGTGATAAGTTTCAAAGATGCTTCATCAACCCATTGCAAATCATCTAAAAAGATGACAAGTGGAATCCCTGTTTGTCTGCCTGAACTTGACGATACCGAATGATGTGTAAAAGCATGAATAAAATGTTGAAAAACAAAATGAAACCGATTTTCCATTTCAATGGGGCTAAGTGCTTGTACAGCTGGCTGTGAGCCAATAATCGTTTCAAGTTTGGGAATAACATCAATCATTACCTGTCCATTTGGATGCAAGTCCTCCGCAAGAGCCGCACGCCATTTGGCAATTTTTGATTCATCTTCTGTTAAAATTTGATGTATTAAATCAGTGAAAGCGGCTGTAATACCAGAGTAGGGAATATCATGCTGAAATGGCTCAAATTTGCCTGTAACAAAGTAGCCATGTTTTTTAGTAACATAAGTATGAATTTCTTGGACAAGGGATGATTTACCAACCCCTGAATTACCAACAACGAGCATTATTTCCGTATCACTCGGCGTGTCGAAATCGTTTGGGAACATCTTGCAATCCAAGCGGAAATAGAATAATTTGCCCCAATGTTCTCCATTGTTGGCGACATATCTCTAAATCAGTTTTTACTCCATAAGCAGATTGATAACGGTCTTCGCAATCTTTTTCCATCAATTTTAGGACGATTTCAGAAACTACTTCGGGGATATCAGGCTTTATCTGATGTGGAGGGAAAGGCATATTTGTTAGGTGAGCATGCATCAATTCCATCAAGTCATTTGTTTCAAAAGGTAATGAATGAGTAAGTATCTCATAAAATGTAACACCCAAAGCATAAAAATCTGCACGGTAATCAAGTGGGCGATTCATGCGTCCTGTTTGTTCAGGTGCCATGTATGTCAGCGTTCCCTCCATTTTATGAACACTTTTTACTGCCATGATTTGTTGCGGCAAAGTAGTGGCTATAGCAAAATCAATCAGTTTTATTTTCCACTTAGCTTGGTTACTTCCTTTAGAATTAACAAGAATATTACAAGGTGTAATGTGTTTATGAATAATATTATGTTCATGTAGTTCGGCAATTGCGTCAACGATATTAATCGCTAGTTCAAGAAATTCATGAGTCGTTAATTCATTATCGGTCATAAATTCCTTAAGTGATATACCGCCAAAGTCTTCTAAGACCAACACCAAACCATTCTCATACTTTTGCAAATCGTAAGCCTTAATGATATTTGGTGAATCAAGGTTGCGGATAATCTCATATTCTTGCCGATAATAGCTAAGTTGTGTAGGTGTTATGTGTTCCCCACGCAATACCTTAAACATCATTGGCTTCATGTCATGCTCACGATGTCCTCGATAGATAATCGTATTTGGACTTTCATAAATTTTTTCTGTGATATTATAATTATTCAATTCCAACATCAGATAATCTCCTACAGCACAAATAATTATCAAACTCGTTTTTCAACAGGCAATTTTCCTTATTATATCATCATACTATTTTATCACAAAATTCCAAGATAGGGTATTGTAGTTAAGTTATTTTTAATTTAGAATTACAAAGTTCAATTTGCTATATTTTTTTAATTATGTTACGTTTATAAACTATGCTGTATGTTCAGTGTAGCATGCAAAGCATAGGAACACGTAATTAGTTATATGATTTTACTTAGTCATAAGTTTAATTTAAGGCAGTCAATACATGAAAAAATTAAATTTCAGCGAATGTACCTTAGAATTATTGGATGAGACATTTCATCTAAAGCAAGTATTCCAAGATGATGTTTTACAAAACTGGCTATCAAAAGATACTGAAATTACACAACTTGAAAAGCAAGTATTAGAACATAAGATTGAACTAAGCGGTAATCCTGATGGCATGATTGCTTCTGGTTTTCGTTCTCCAAAACAGCCATATTTTTGTTTCAATGAATATAAAAAGACACTTGAGCAAAAAGGCGACCCAGCTGGGCAATGCCTAGCACCTATGCTCATTGCTCAAGAAATGAATAACCATAAACACAAGATTTATGGTTGTTATGTGGTGGGGGCGGCTTGGTACTTTATGATATTACAAGGCAAAGAATATACCATAAGCACATTTTATAACGCAACCGATGATGATATTTTTGAGATATTTCGCATTTTGAAAATATTAAAACAAATTATCATGGATTTGGTGATATCATAACGTAATCAGAAATTCAATTTTTGGGTGTTAGCATGCTATTTTATTTGGCGACAGTTCTACTGTTTTCGCGAATATTACGAGCCGCAGTGGCATGCATGACAATACCTCGCAATGAGGCTTGAGCAGCAATCGCTCGTCTTTGACTGATTTCCCAATCCATATCTTTGACCTTTGCCACGAAGTGATGTGGTTCTTTCAAAAGAATTATACCCAAAACAATGCCAACCACCATCAAGGCACTCGCCATAAGGAAAATACCCTGTGATGTGGTCAAATTCGTCATAATCGCTACTAACAAGGGACCTGCCACTCCTCCAAATGAGAAAACAGAACCTTTAATTCCAAGAACACGTGAGCGATGTTGTTTGGCAGAAATATCGAGATAAAAGGCATTTAAGGCGGGTGACATCAAAGCCGCCCCCGAGCCAGCAACAATTGCTATCAGCATGAGTAGTGAAAATGATGTAAAAGATGCCAGCCCCACGTAAAATATAGTATTGAGTATCATGCCTAGAATAATTATCGGTTTGCGTCCGTAGTGGTCACTCAATTGTCCGAGTACACCTTGTCCAAAGACCATAGCGATGCCATAAGCTCCCACTATCAAGCCAAATTGAACCGTCGTCCAGCCCAACTCATCGTACATGTAAAAAATCATTTCTGGTTCAATGAAGGCAAAAGCAAATGCCCATAAAAAATCAAGGAAAAGAAGTGTAGCGAAGATGTAAAGTGGTTTAGGGAGTGAGTCCCAAATAGAAGTTGTTTGTACAGGCGACATGGCAACTTTTCGCTTTTGACGGAGGGCTATTCGATGCCGTATTTCAGGAGTAAGCGTTTCGGGTACTAAAATAGTGGCGGCGATGAATGCTATGAGAGCAAAACAGGCTGATACAAGAAATGGAATTTCAAATCCAAA
>NBMH01000162.1 GCA_002084875.1 Anaerolineaceae bacterium 4572_78
CGTAATTTTTTTGGAAGTTCGGACAATTCAGAAACGGGGTTTAGCGAAGATGGAATATCGAATGCAAATTTATTCCACTTAACTTTTCGCAAATTAGTCCGCCGCCATGCTTCATCTTGAATAGTCGGCATGGGGATTTCGATAAAAGCCTGCCATGCCGATTGACGTTTTTCCGCTAACCATTCAGGCTCATCATGCTGTTTGATATAAGCCCGAACCTTGCTTTGAGTAAATGTATTTGTGTTAAGAAGTGGATCTTTTTTTATTATTGTTGTCATGTTATTTTTTACCTCAGATACTTTCAGATAGTGAAGCATAATAGAATAACATAAATTTGAAGAAAATGCAAAAACAGGGGATAGAGGTTATCGTACCATTTGCTTTTTTGGCTAATTTAGGTCATTATGATTTTTTAGTAGAATGTTTACCTCAATAAGGAGATTTAAATCATGAAAAAACTACTTCAACTTGGAGACAATTATCACTGGAACTTAGAAGGTATTGAGTTTGCCATAGAAGAACGAGTTGGCAACCCGCAGAATTTCATTGGTCGGATGAGAGAAATGGAATATCTGTACGGTTGGACGAAAAGGATTCAAATAAAAAGAGGTAAAAGCATATCCTTTCTAGGTCGGCGAAAAGTCGGCAAAAGCCTGATGCTGGAACGACTGTACAATATTTTGTATAGCGAACAGAGAGGGCTGATTCCCTTTTTCTATGAGTTTAGCGAAGGCAGACGTAGTGGTAAGGAATTTTATATAGATTTTATCATCAGGTTCTATATGCAGGTTGTCGGCTATTACACTAGAGATATTACTTGGATTCGAAAGGCAGTGCGTCGGGAGAAACGTATAGTAAATATTGAAACACTTCTTGAAAAAATCGCACCACTCTCATTTCAGAATAAGGAAATAATTTTGGAGGGTTTAGAGGAAAACATGGACATGTTAAAACGGGAACAGCCATTGTATGAATATGTGCTTGCCGTAGTGGCTGTACCACATGGCTTTGCTACAACCCCAGGTGTGGAAGACAAAGTTGTACAGATGCTGGATGAATTTCAATACATGAACATGTACATTGATGCGGGAGTGGTGGACAAACCTTGCATGGCATACATGTCTACCGCTGAAAGTAAGGTTGCCCCGCTGTTGGTTACAGGCTCATTGATTCATATTGTTGCTCAAGAATTGGCTCGTTATTTACCACAACGATTTAATCAAAACTTTGTCCCCAAAATGAATCACGAAGAATCCATAGTCATGACTCTGAATTATGGTCAAATCTATGGACATAATATCACTCTCGAAATTGCCACTTACATCGCTTATATCACCAATGGTATTCCAGGTCGCATCGAAGAACTCCTCGACCCGACGGTGGACAAACCTCAAATCAATACCTTTGATGATGTTGACCATGCTCTGGAACTTGAAGTGGGTGGGCATGGCACTATCAAACAGGATTGGGACGAATACCTGATACCAGCAATGGACGAAATGAACGATGTCAACATGCGTCGAATAGCTTATTTTTTGTGCAAACATGAGGGTACTTGGTATTATCCTAGAGAATTGAGAACAGCCATGTCGTTGGACATTGAGGATAAAAAACTCCGCCAAGAGTTGGAATTATTGTTCAAGTACGATATTATAGAAATGGACGGAGGGCGTTATGGTGGAGTATTTGACCGTACCCTAAAAAAGGTGCTGATGAAGAATTATGCCGATTTGTTCAACTTGCCGAGTGAAGCATTTAATGTCTATTTCAAGAACGACAGCATGTTGGATTACTTGAAGGAACGAGCCGAACAGTTGGAAATCGGTCTTGCAGAAATGAGGGATATACAGAAAAAGTTGACTAAACTACGAGGTGAACATAATAACTTGAAAGGACATTACTATGAACGAGAAGTATTACTTCGCTTGATAAAAGACATTATTGACAGTGATGGTGGTTTGGTGGAAGGCATTAGTGTGACTGCATTTACATATATGCTCAATTATCACATGGAGACAGGTGAGGAAATTGACATTGTGCTTGAAGGTGAACAGGTTGTCATCATGGTCGAATGTAAGAATTATATCCCCGACAATCTCGACAGAATCAGCACAACGATGGTCGACAATTTCATTGACAAAGCTACCCGTCTTTATCAATCTCACTTTGCCGATAAGGAACTCCGTTTAGGTTTTTTTAGTCGGTATGGGTTCGAAAAGAAAATGGAGCAATACTTGACCCAGCACGGCATTGTGCATAAAGTAGCAGGCAATTGAAATACCTGTTAATAGGAAACCATGTTAAAAAATGTTTTTGGATTATATCTATTCTTGTTCAAGCCAATGTGTAGGAGTGCTGAATCGTTCTTCAAGAAAACGCCCTTGAATAAGTAGTTTCTGACTATCTGCCTCATCAATACTTTTTGCGATATTTTTCATTTCTTGGTCTAGCAAATCTAATTGTTCCAAGAGAAGTTGATGAGCTGTCTTGCCGCCCTGTAAAGGACTGTTCATAACATAATCTCTTGACAATGTCAGGTAATTATCCAATGTTTCGGGCAAATACATGAGAACAGTCTGACGGATGGCATGAATATGCGAGTCACTACTGTTGATATCTTCGATGCGAGGCAGAACATCTAAAATTGAGTTGCGAATGTTCACCAATTTTGCTCGGACATCCATTGGTACTTCGTTATCAATAGTATCAAAAAAGCTAATCAATGTCTGACGTATTTTATCTTCTGTTTGTTCATCAGGTGTTGGTTTTTTAACCGGTTGTTGTTCGTCCCACCAAATTGAAAGTCCTAAGCCGACTATAACAAATAATAAAATGATTACACCTAACATAGCGACTATAACTGATGTTTCCATAAATTATTCCTTAGTGTACGAACATGGTGTTTGTACTACGATGATAAATCTTATTCCTTTAAAATCGCCGAAGCGAGGTCCTTGCAACCGACCCCGCTTCATTAAGTTGTGACACCTAACGCCATTGTTAGGGTCACTCATGGTTGGCAAATTCGTCGAGGTGATTGGCACCACGATTTATGTAAAAGTGAAACTCAATGTTCACAACAAAATACATTATACCATATCAGAGAAAATTTGTCAAGTACTATAATTCGACGTTTACATAACTATTCTCCAATTTTGTCGAAAACATGAAGTGACCCCTTAGGATGAAGACACTTTACCCGTTATGATTTGTTAGGGCGGGTGATGAAAACGGTGTCTCATTTTCAGTCGGTAATGGCAATGGCACATGAAGATGAGACGTATCACGTAACCAGACATTATCCTATTGAAGTGTGTCCCATGCATCAGCCGTAAGCAATTTCTCAAAGATGAAATGGTCTGCTTGCGAAATTGTTTCATTATGATGACAATTATGTAGGTCAGGTTTCCTTACTACACAAGCGTGTCAAGTAAAAAACCTAGCCTCCTAAGTATCAAAGAGATGGTATACTTGCTCAGGGTAAGAATTGTAATTTTAAACCATGTGGTTTGTGCCACAAACCACTACATTTGTGAACGGTGTTAATGTAGGGGTTTATGGCATAAACCCGCTTATAGTATTCACAAAACTAACCCTTTTTTGGTATAGTTAACAATATTAACACTTATTCCGATGGTGACACAGCAATGAGTCATATCGGCATAAATCATTAGCCAAACTGTTACAATAGATAAAAAAGGAATTGCAAAGCTAGCTTTGTAATTCCTTTTTTTGTTTAAAACAAAATGTTATTTCAAAATAATAGGCAAATAAATATCATAAGATTCATCAACTAGTTCACTAACCGCCGTAATTTGTAAATTACTCCCTTTATAGCCACGACTGTTAAATGCCTTTAGCTTGACATTATACTGTCCTGCGAAGCTATACACAAAGGTGTGAGTGATAAGCGTGGTTTTGACAGGTTCTCCCATGCCAAAGTCCCATTCATAATTAATGTTATCACCGCCTTCCGCATCAGCAATGAAAATGACAGGTGTATCAATGAGAACTTCAGTTTCGATGGGGTCAATTTCCATATTGCTAAGGTCAATTGTAACTTGGTCGATAGCATCATCCTGATAAATGATAATGGTATCACTAACCAATTGACTACTTTGCTCATTGCCAGCTAGGAGTTGAATGGTGTAAGTGTCAACCTTCCCGTAGGTATGACCGTAAGTTGGTTGGTCAGTGGCACCAGTGGCATCATCGCCAAAGTTCCAAGCGTAGTGCATATTAGTCCCTGTTATACTTTCAGCCATGAAGATGATTTCTTTGCCCATCGGTATACGGGAGTTGGAAATTGTAGAGGAGTACAAAAGATTTGTCTTTTCCATGCAATAGCTAAAGCTATCGCACTCCTGACTCCTGATTCCTGACTCCTGACTCCCAATGCCTATAGTCAAACCTTGCACAGCGACACTTGCTTGAACAGTAGTATTCACTTGGACAACATCACTGCTCATGCGATTGTAGGCAAGCAAAGTTATGCTGTATGTGCCAGGTGTTCGATAGACATGCGAGTAAAATGGACTATCAGTAACATCAACAGTCCCATCTCCAAAGTTCCACATGTAAGTTACGTTGGGGCCTCCTTGTGTTGTGGCTGTGAAAATGGTAGTCTGATTTAAGTACGTCATGGGTGTGGCTGAAAGAGCCAGGTCATCAATTGCTTTCGCCATCGAAACTTGAGCCTTAGCATTTGCCTGCTCACCACCCCAGCGACTCATAGCCCAAACGGTGACAGTGTATGTGCCTGATGCTTTGTAGAGATAAGGATAGCGGAATTTTTGACTAGCAATGGTCGTGCCGTTGCCAAAATCCCACAAGTAGGTGATATGTTCCCCGTTAGTGATATTCGAGCCGTCCTCGGTTGTAGCTACAAGGTTGGTCATGTCACCTAAGTTAGTTTGTTCATCATCAACCCCAAGTCCCGTAATCACTTCATCAGGGATAACGGCTGTTCCTGTTATGGCAGTATTGACTTGGATATTTTTGACAACGCTACCATGCCCATTTTGAGCGGTTACGGCAACTTGATAAGTTGCGGTATTAGCATAAGTATGGTTGACAATTGGTGCCGATGTAGTTTGTTCAGCATTACTATCACCCCAATTCCAATTATACTGAATGTTTGTACCCGTGATAATATGAGCCACTAATGTAACAGTGTTATCTTCTGCGGGAACATAGTAAAGGTTGAAGCTTTCAATGGGAGCATCGCTCACGGTGATAACTTGACTGGTGGTATGACTGTCCACGCTATTGTAAACAGTTAAATCAACCGTGTATGTTCCATTGTGACTATAGAAATGTGATGGGCTTTTGCTCATGCTAAATAAGCCATCACCAAAGTCCCACAGATAAGTAACGTTAGACTCATCGTCGCCGCCTGATGTAGACAGGTTTTCAAATTCGGCAA
>NBMH01000018.1 GCA_002084875.1 Anaerolineaceae bacterium 4572_78
GCATGTGAACAGCACAACATCAATGTTTCCATTGTCCCCGACATATTCCAACTGACATTAAGTCGAGTCAACATTACTGACATGGCGGGGATTCCACTCATCACCACCAAAACACCCACAATTAGCGGCGTGAATCTCATGCTAAAACGCTCAATGGATATCGGGGCATCCTTGCTTGCTTTTGTATGTCTTTCACCCTTCATAGCTATTATCACTCTATTAATTAAACTCGAATCAGAGGGTCCCATAATCTTTGAGCAAATACGCATTGGCAAAGGGGAAAAACCATTTACTTTTTACAAGTTCCGTTCCATGGTCAAAGATGCCGCTATGAAAAAGGAGCTTCCGCAATTTTATAATGTTCTACATGGTGAAATGAGCCTAGTAGGACCTCGTCCCAACGAACCTAAAGAAGTGGAAAACTACGAAGCCTGGCACAGGTCGCGTTTAGAAGTCTTACCTGGCTTAACAGGATTGTGGGTCATTAGTGGCAGAAGTGATTTGACTTTTGATGAAATGGCAATGCTTGATATTTACTACATCGAAAATTGGTCATTAGCATTAGATATAAAAATCCTACTGAAAACAATCCCCCTGATAATCACTGGTGCAGGAGCATACTAGATGAAACTTGCTATTATCATCTTAAATTGGAACGCCGCCGCTGATACCAATCGTTGTGTCCGAGCCATACAGACATGGCAACACCTATCGCCCACGATTTATGTGGTTGATAATGATTCCCATGATATGGAGCGTCAAAGTCTCGCTTTGACAAAAAACATCCTGGACAAAAAAATCAATTTTATCCAAAATGAGACCAACTTGGGATTTGCTGGTGGTAATAATGTCGCCATTCGGGAAGCAATCAAAACACATGAATTTATTTTCCTGCTAAACAACGATGCCATGATTACCGAAGCAGATCTCATGCGACTTATTGATACTTTTCATGAGACCCCACCCCCTACCCCTTCCCTTCAAAGGGGAAGGGTTGAGGTGGGGTTAGTTGGAACATTGTTATATTCAAGCCATGACCATAATCAATTGCTTTCAGCAGGCGGGCGTGATATTATTCGGCATCTTAATTCACATGTCCTCATTCCATTGGGCAAAAAAAAACCATACCACGTTGATTACATTCCTGGCACGGCAATTTTAATTCGGAGTATTGTTTTTCAAAAGATTGGTTTATTGGATGAAAATTATTTTTTCAGCGGCGAAATTGCCGACCTGTGCATGCGGGCAAAGTTGGCGGGGTATCAATCTGTTATCAATCCCATGACGCGAGCAGAACATAATCTTAATCGTTCCGCCCATCAGCGGCAGGGGTTATATATTTACTATGTCATCCGTAATCGTTTCTTGTTTATCCACAAATTCTATTCCAAGCGACTAGATTTGTACATGTTTTGGCTGGGATATAGTGTGGCATTATTCTTAAAGATGTGGTTAGGCAAACAGACTATCACTGCACATGCAATACGCTTAGGTCTACAGGATGGTTTGCAGGGGCGATTTGGTGGACAAAATGAAAGAATTTTAAAATGACTACAAAAATAAATATTGATAAAAATACATTCTTCGGTAAACTGTGTTATGCATGTCAAGATAAATGGACGGCATACATTCAGCATGAATTTATCCAAAAAATCGGCGATGGTAGTTTACCAAATGCATGCTTTCAACGTTATCTTGTTCAAGATTATTTATACCTTATTCAGCTCGCTAGGGCATGGGCATTGGTCGTATATAAGTCTGATGAATTGGAAAACATGCGTTCGGCTGTTTCCGTTTTGCATAATTTGTTGCATAAGGAAATTGAGTTGCATGTGGATTACTGTACAAGTTGGGGTATTTCTCAGACCGAATTAAGCAATGCCATAGAAGAAAAAAACACTTTAGCCTATAGTCGTTACATATTAGATTGCGGATTATCGGGAGATATTTTAGATTTGTATGTCGCTTTAACGCCATGCAATGTTGGATATGTGGTAATTGCTCAAAATTTAATGAATGTGGAGCGTCAAAGGCTTTTGTGGACAAGACAAGAAAAGTTTTCGAAAACCTTTCTTGGCTGTTCAGATAATCCGTACTTGCCTTGGATAGAAATGTATGCCAATAAAGTTAATCGTCAAATTGCCGAACAGTCTATTCAGAATTTAGAACATTTCGCCAATTTGAGAATGAATGATAAACGGTTGCCACAATTGGTAAAGATATTTGGTCAAGCATTAGAATTTGAGATTGGTTTTTGGGAAATAGGTTTATTGAGTTAACGCTTTTTTCGTCTTTTGCCCCTTCTTCTTCTTTTTCTTTTTCCAAACTTATCATCACTTGACATCATCACAATGCGAGGCATAAAGGTAGCAATGGTACGCACCAAGTCGGCTTGTTGAGCCATAACTTTGGCGGGATTTTTGTATGCTTGAGGAGCTTCATCTACCCCTGCATCGGGATTGAGTAATTCAACCCCTTGCCGTTTTAGATATTCATCACGCTGATTACGTGTAATAATGTTTTTGCTAGCAGTTCGTGAGCGAGGTCGCCCCGCTCCATGACTGGACGAATTAAGCGATTCCTGATTTCCCAAGCCGATAACGACATATCCTTTATCAGCCATAGTTCCTGGAATCACTCCTAGTTCTCCTGTGGCGGCGGGAGTTGCACCTTTGCGGTGGATAATCCATCGTTTGCCATCATATTCTTCTTCCCATGCAAAATTATGATGATTTTCGACAAATGAGGCAACCTTTAATCCTGTGGCGGTTATGACTGTTTTATGAATTAATTGATGACATGCAGAAGCAAAATCACCTGCTAAATTCATGGCTGTCCAGTATGACATGCCATCGTCAGTATCCAAATCAAGCCAAGATAATTGTTTATAAGCAGGAGGTAAATCAGGATGCACAGATTTGGCAATATCGGTAAATCTTTGGGCAATTTGTGCTCCCATGCCACGCGACCCCGAATGAGTCACAAAACAAAGCCGAAGCTCACCTGCCTTTAATCCTAAATCTGGATAATCTTCTAGTACGTCCAATTCCGCCCATTCGGCAAAATGATTTGATGTACCTGATGTACCTAATTGTTTTATAGCTTTATCATGCAACTTTCGCAAAATAGGTATTTCATTCCAACGCGGGTCATCCAACACTTCATGCTCACGGCGATTGCCAACATTCCACTCGCCATTTCGTTTGCCAAGTCCAAAACGAGTATTGTAAATCAATGCTTTTTTGAAACGTTCACGTTGGGCATTCAAAATTTGTGGCGATTCATTAAAAATGCTCAGCCGCACTCGACATGCAATATCCATGCCCACTCCATACGGAATAACTGCGTTTTCTGTAGCCAATACTCCACCAATCGGCAAACCATAGCCAGGATGTCCATCAGGCATCAAGGCAGCCCTTCGAGAGATGGGCAGATGAACCGCATTTTCCAATTGACGGAGAGTCTCTTGTTCAAAATAATCACCCCAAACACGATATGGCACAGGGCTATCTCGAATGGGCGACGGCTCTGTTTTTTTGACATTGTGTTCGATTATTGTTTGTGCTAACATACTGTATAATGGATTATCTGTATAATCATGTGGCGTTTCATAAACATACTTTAATTGTATTAGAATTTCGGTACGGTCGATGTTATCCCTGAGCAATTCTTCGGCAATTGACAAAGCTATGCCAAAAGCGGGGCATGGTTGCCAACCGAGTTTGAGTAAATCTTTACCTGTAATTTTTTCTTGTTGTATCATGCTAATCTCCTTATGGAATGATATAATTTGACATAACATCATCATTGGTATCTAACAAAAAAATAGTATTTCCACTAAGCCAGCGAGGTTGGTCTTGTCCCCAATACAAATCGCTAGCGGTGTTTGTACCTGGTGCGGTATGTATGCGAACACTGCCTTCGGGCCACAAGAAAAGATTGGGAAATTGATACCGTGTTTCATTGGGACCTGTCAACTTCCAGTTTGACAAATTAACACCCGGTCCCTGATTAAAGATAATGACCATTTCATCTTCTAATTGACCGTACCCTAAAATATTGGTAATTCTCACATTAATTTTATCTAAGGGTGGAGCCGTTGGTGAAGGAGTAAGTGTAGAAGTTTCGTCTGGAAGCATCTCAAATGGCGTTGCCTCTACGCCGCCTTCGGGTGTTGGGGGATTGATAGGAATTTCGGTCTCATCGGGAACAGTACTCACATGTGTGGTCGGCAAAATATTTGCCACTCCACCAACAGGGATAATCAATGTTTGCCCTGCTTTAATAAAATGCGGGTTATCAAAACCATTTGCGGTCATAATGTCGGGCATGCTCACCTCAAATTTTTCAGCAATACCGCTTAAACTATCCCCCACCTCGACCACATACAATACTGGTTCGGGTACAGGTGTTGGGGTCATGCCTGGCATTGGTGTTTCCGTAGCAATTTCGTCAAGTGGTTGTTCAACAGAAGGAAGGACATCAGGATTAGTTGTTAGTAAACTATTGATTGCTCCAAGTCCTACGCGTGGAATCACTAAAGCAACCACCACAATACTTATCAAACTAGAAATTACGGCATTTAGCACTACTATCAACCATAAGTCTTTGGCGGTCAAATGTACATGAATGATTGGAGGATTTGGAGTTTGGTTATGAGATTGTTCCTGATGATGTTGCATATTAAATAACCGTCAAAAGAGAGTGAACAATTACTCTGTTCATCAATCATAGGTAAAATGCTTGCGATATATGAGTCTCCATTAAACTTAAACTTAACAAAATGGATTATAAAACGAATTATCAATTTTGGCAAATAACCTACTTGAATGAGCTAACAAGCCACTAATTTGGCAAAATATCATAATGTAAAATATAATAATCAGGAGGAATAATAACTAATGCTAATAAGGTCGTGCATAGTTAATTAATTTAAAGTAACATGGATTCAGACCTGACAGGTCTTGTCATTATTGCAGATTTGTGTGTAATATAATTTGAACATGCCGTATTCTTTCAGGCAATTGCTCTAATTTGTCTTTTATCCACAAATACAGTACAATGAAAATAAGTATGTTTACAAAACGGTGACAGTTCATTTTTATATAAATTTAGGTAATAGGTATGTCAGAGGAAACACGAAGACTTAAAGTAAAAAAACCAAGTATTGGTGACCAAGTTCTCCCAAAAGGAGCCATTTTACAAGAGCGATATGAAATCTTGCGGGCTTTAGGATTGGGGGGCATGGGATATGTTTATCAGGCACGCGATTTGCGTTTTGCTAATATCAAGCGTTTATGTGCAATTAAAGAAATGATTAGCACTTCACCCGACCCCAAATTTCGGAAAGTTGCCTTACATAACTTTGAGCGAGAAGCAAACACCTTAGCAAGCATTAATCATCCATCCGTAGTAAAAATTTATGATTACTTTACAGAAGGCAAACGTATTTACTTGGTAATGGAATATGTTGAAGGAAAGGACTTGGAGCGAATGTTGGATGAGCTACCGAAAGGAACTTTTCTTGAGGAATCACGAGTCCTTAAATGGGGGATTCAATTATGTGATGTCCTCGCATTTTTACATGAAAATGAAACTCCCATAGTTTATCGGGATTTGAAACCACCCAATGTTATGTTACGTGATAAGGGTCCCGACACAGTGGTGCTGATTGATTTTGGCATAGCAAAGGCATTTCAAGAAGGACAAAAAGGAACCATGATGGGGACGGAAGGTTATTCTCCTCCCGAACAATATCGTGGAATTGCTAGTCCGCAGGGGGATATTTATGCTCTGGGAGCAACACTACATCACCTATTGACTCGGCGTGACCCAAAGTTGCAACCGCCATTCACGTTCCATGAAGCCCCGCCGCGTAATTTTAATCCTAAGATTACGGAACTAACCGAACAGGTTATCATGAGGTCGGTTAATTATGATAAGGACAAGCGGTTTGATTCATCCTTAGAAATGGGAATAGCTTTGCAAAAAGCCCTTGACAAAAATACCCAACCTGAATGGATGAATCAAATGCAACAAATTTACGATACACCCATCGGAGAGGAAAAACCTGCTACACCAGAATACCAAGCATCACCCAAACCCCCTGAAGTACCTGCTCCTGAAATATCTGCTCCAAATATTAACAAAGGAACTGGTACTATACAGCCATTATGGAAATTCGAATGTGAGGATGATGTACGTTCCTCACCACGAGTTAGAGATGGCATTGTTTATATCGGTTCTTATGACCAATGGATGTATGCAATTGATGCTAAAAGCGGTTCCAAAGTTTGGAAATACGAGGTGGGGGGAGGCATTGCTGCCAGCCCTTGTTTATATAAAGACAAAGTTATTATTGGTTCGGAAGATAATGTTGTTTATGCTTTCAAAGTAGAAGATGGTACACCCGCTTGGACATGTTATACAAAAGGGATGGTTCGTTCGTCTGTGCATGTGAGTGAGGAATTTGAAGTAGCTTTATTCGGTTCGGATGACAATCATTTATATGTAATTGATGTCAATACAGGTCGCTTGCGCTGGAAGTTTCATGCTGGTGGCATGGTACGTTCTACTCCATGCTTTTCTGACCAACTGATATTTGTCGGTTCTGAAGATAACCATCTTCATGCAGTTACCATACAGGGTAAATCAAAATGGAGATTTGAAAGTAGTCTTGGTATTGTTGCTAGTCCTGTTGTTGAAGGTAATTTAGTGTTGGTCGGCTCAAAAGATGGTCATTTTTATGCCTTATCGAAAAAGGCAGGTAACCAAGTTTGGCGTGTGAAAACTAATAAACCTATCTATTCCAGCCCCAGAGTACATGGAAAGATGGTCTATTTTGGTGGAATAGATGAAAACTTATATGCGGTGGAAATTCAATCGGGGCGGGTTAAATGGAAGTTTAATGCCAAGTCACACATCATTTCTACCCCACTTGTTTTTAATGATGCCATTTATTTTGGTACGAGTTCAGGAGAAGTGATTAGCCTTGTATTAAAAAATGGCAAGGAACGTTGGCGTTTTCAAACCGATGGACCCGTTCCATCATCACCTGATGGGTACGAAGACATAATTTATATTGGCTCAACCGATTGTCATGTTTATGCCTTGCCTGCTTAATTATTCACTCCCATCTCGTAAACACTCCAGCATTGGAACGATGGTAGTAAACGATTACTTTGCTGTTTAATATCAGTAAAACTATAATTAATTATCTAATATCATAAGAGTGAAAAATACATAATGCAATTTCTTCGTCGAATTTTTACTAGAGAAAAAATATCAGTTGATACCTCTTTAGAAACAACTGAAATTGAAACGGATACATCTGAAGTAAGCCACTACATGCCTGGTTTGAATGTAGCTTACCAAACGGATGTTGGACAGGTTCGGGAGCAAAATGAAGATTCATTGTATGCCTTGAATGTATATCTTGAAGCAAATGATGAGACGATACCATTTGGTATATTCATCGTGGCTGATGGCATGGGTGGGTATTTGAAAGGTGAGGTCGCCAGTTCGACTGCTGTTCATACTGTTGCCGATTATCTTTTGAGCAACATCTACATGCCTATTTTGAATGAAAATACACAAAGTGCAAAACAGAAACCCATCCGAGAAATTCTTGAGGATGCTATTTTAATGGCTAATACCAAAATCATGGAGACTACACCTGAAGCTGGTACTACATTGACAGTAGCAATGGTCATGCGTGATGAGCTACATGTCGCCCATGTGGGAGATAGTCGAGCGTACTTGTATCATGACAACGACCTAGAACAACTCACAGTAGACCATTCGTTGGTAGCCCGTTTGGTTGAATTGGGACAAGTTACACCTGAAGAAGCATTGGTACATCCTCAGCGTAATGTTTTATATAGAGCTGTTGGTCAAACAGATGATTTGGATGCGGAGGTTTATTATCGCTCATTTCCTGCAAATAGCTATTTACTGATGTGTAGCGATGGCTTATGGGGACTTGTTGATGATGAGGAGATAGCACATATTTTAAGCTCGCCCCCTAACTTACAAAGTTGTGTTAGCAATCTAATTACTACTGCTAATGCAAACGGAGGCGATGACAATATTACAGTTATTTTAGTTGGTATGGGTGAGTTACCCATGTAACATGGTAACATGGAGCAACAACACTTGGTTTGACATGACAAAGCAAGTTTGACGCTTCATCTTAGGAAAGGTACGGTTTATAATTATGATAAAATGTCCATTCTGTGGTGCACAAAATGCTAAGAATACTCTTTTTTGCGATGAATGTGGTACATACCTGCTTGAACAAGAAAAACGCGGTACAGACCCACTTAGCATGGGTTCCATAAATTGGGGAGAATCTGCTCTAAGTGACCCTAGTGTAATAAGTTCTCAAAGTACCAGCCCGCTTTCTATTTACTTGAATATTGGGCCTAACTTGCGAAACATAGCACTACCACTAAATAAAGCAATTCACATGGGACGCTTAGACCCAGCTTCTGATGTTTTCCCTGAAGTTGATTTAACCAATGATGATGGTCTTGAAAAAGGGGTATCTCGTCGGCATGCACGTGTACTAAAACGGGAAGGTGCTATTGTTGTAGAAGATTTAGGTAGTATTAATGGCACTTTTGTTAACGGTAAGCGATTGGCACCTTATTTGCCTGAAACGCTATCCCATGGTGATAATCTACAACTCGGTCGCTTAGTAATTGAAATTAGTCTAACAACACAAAAAGGAAATGATTAATGGGGTATTCCGTTTTGATTCATATTTCTGGGTCTGATGCTGTTCTCGCTGACGTGGATGAATTACCAGACCCAGCTGCCCAATTTATTACTTGTACAAATCCTCGCATGAAGGACGGCAGTGCAATCTCTTATATTGATAGGTTTGCTACTCTGTTCTTATTTCCATGGAGTCTTATCACCTTTGTTGAAATTTTCCCTAGTGAAGATGAACAAGAGGATGTTGAGGCGTTCTTCCGTGAGTAGGACACTAAAAGGTATAATTATATGAGGGACCCAAATCCCAATGATATAAGAATCTTAACAAATTTCGTTCAAACATTTCGTAAATATGGATTGCTTCTCTTTCGTTTGCTGACAAGTTCTCAGGTATCTGCTTGGCTGAAAATAATTCCAATTATATCGGTTTTGTATTTATTAAACCCATTTGACCCACCACAATTTTTATTACCGTTTTTAGGTATGCCTGGCTTAAGTGCAATTGATGATATTACGGTTTTACTTATCGGTTTTAAGTTATTTGTCGAATTATCACCGACATATTTGGTTGACCGTTTGTGGGATGAAATTGAATATGATATTCCTGCTGACGATGATGCGATTGATGCAACCTATACTTATTTAGATGATGAATAGTCATTTTTGACAAAAGTCAATGAATATACAGAATTTATTAAAAACATCTCATGAAATGGCTTCGAAACTTGATGTCTCACCGACGATATTACGCCGTTGGTGTGATGAATTTAACGAGTTTTTATCTTCTGAAGCTCAAACTTCTATTAAAACAGAAAATCCACATTACACAGAAGGAGATTATCTAAAATTGCTTTCTGTGAAAGAATTTTTGAATAATGGTTCTACGTACAATCAGGTTCGTGAATGGTTGTACGAAGAACAACAAAATCAACCTCCATCAGCTACTCCATCAACGCCTCAACCGTTGATGTCGGCTGAAGATGTATCACGGGCAACCATGGGACTTTTCAGCGAAACAATTAACGAATTACGGCAGGGGCAGATGAGTGTCTTAAATAGCCAATCCGCCAATCGGGAACTCATGGGCGTGGTTATTCAAGACAATTTTAATGCCAAAGAAGAAAATGTCCGCCTTCGTAATCGAATCTTGGAATTAGAACGGCAACTTGAATATTCTCGCCAAGAAGAGGCAACGCAACGTGAATCGCTTCGCCGTGAGTTTGAAGCAAAGTTGATGGAAGTTCGACAGATTGCTGTGAATAATCCTATTACTGTTTTACAAACACGAGTTGGCTGTTTGGGAAAAATATTTGGCATGAATGATAACACACAGCAAGTTATAGGTCAGGTTCAACCTTACCAACAGCAACCAACTCGGTCATATCCAAAGCCGCCTGGTCCACCAGAGTAGTGGAAGTCTTGCCCTCCCCCTAGCCCCATCCCAAAGTGCGAGGGAAACAAGAGACTCCCTTCTCCTTGCAGGGGAGGGGCCAGGGTTGGGTCTCCCTCTCCTTGCAGGAGGGATTGGAAATTAATATGAAAAATAAACCAGATATTACAAATTGGGTTTGTCCATTACCATTACGAAATCATGCCAATATTATCGCTGGGCATGGCGGAGGTGGAAAACTATCTGCCGAATTGATTGAACATCTATTTGTGCCTGCCTTCAAAAATGATATGTTGGATAATCTTGGCGATTCAGCGGTACTAGATTTTTCTCCACATCGTCTTGCTTTTTCTACCGATTCATTTGTAGTACACCCACTTTTCTTTCCAGGGGGCAATATCGGAGATTTGGCAATCAATGGCACTGTAAATGATATTGCCATGCGTGGGGCGAAACCACTGTACTTGAGTACAGGATTTATTTTAGAAGAAGGCTTACCATTAGACACATTAGGAAAAATCGTTGAGACAATGGGGCAAGCCGCCCGTCAAGCTGGTGTTCAACTTGTTACAGGAGATACAAAAGTTGTTGATAGAGGGCATGGCGATGGGATGTATATCAACACTAGCGGGATTGGTATTATTCCTAAAGATGTGAATATTGGTCCCCATTTGGCACAAGTAGGTGATGTTGTGATTGTCAATGGTGATATTGGAGTGCATGGTATTGCGATTATGAGCGTGCGGCAAGGGTTGGAATTTGAAACAGTAATTGAGACTGATTCTGCTCCTTTGCATGATTTGGTGGCGGGAATGTTAGCCATCAGCCATGACATTCATGTTTTGCGTGACCCTACGCGTGGGGGCATCGCTTCTGCTCTTAATGAGATTGCTCAGGCATCTAAGGTGGGTATTAAACTTGATGAAAGTTGTATTCCTGTATCGCCGCCAGTGCAAGCAGCCTGTGAATTGTTAGGCTTAGACCCTTTTTATGTTGCATGCGAAGGACGATTAATTGCCATTGTTTCGCCTAGTGTTGCTGAACCATTGCTTGAACATATCAGACAACATCCGCATGGGAAAAATGCGATGATTATTGGTCACGTGACGAATGACCATGTTGGACAGGTTATATCTCAAACGGGAATTGGCGGCACACGATTGATTGACATGCGTGTAGGGGAACAGTTGCCGCGTATATGTTGATAGACTAAAACCTTGCTGGAGCGTCAAAGCTTACTTTGACTTTAGAATGTTACTTTGCTTGGAGAAGAGGGGCAAGAGGTCTACTTATGTGTATTGTTTAATTAGTGTTAAAATGATATCATCCTCAAAATCTTGAGCTAGGGTACTGATTTTTTGAGCGAATGGGACATACTCTTTGTCTAAAGTTTGTATATGCATTGCATGGTCTTTTATGCCTTCCATGTCACCACGCATGGCAAGGTCAAGTAAAACATCTAATTCGTCGGTAGATGGCAGAATAAGTTTTTCTTCTTCTTCAGATAAAACAAGTCCGTGTTTTGATAAATCTGCACCCATCACAATTTTTTGGTTATCTGTTGCCTCTTCGATTTTATCAAGTGGGACAGTAAATTTAACCGTTGTCCCTTTACCTAATTCACTCTCTACCCAAACTTCGCCGCCATTCTTTTCCACCATTTCCTTACACATAATCAGTCCCAAGCCAGTGCCTGATTCTTTATTTGTCCCTTGTGTAGTGTGGTGGACATCTATATGAAACAATTTATCAATATCCTTTTCACGAATACCGACTCCTGTATCTTTGACTGATACTTCAACAAATTTTTCATTCGGTTCCGCAGAAATGATGATACTACCACCACTTGAGGTAAATTTGATGGCATTGGTGGTCAAATTGCGAACAATCGTGTTTAACATGTTTCTATCTGATTCCACAAACATCCCTTTGGAAACATCACTCTGCAACAAAATATCTTTGTCACGGGCATTAGCTGATAAAAGTATGATATTTTCAAAAATGGTTTTTTGTAAATTTACCGAGATAGGGTTATAAGGCATGCGTCCCATCTGGATTCGTGACCATGAAAGTAAGTTTTCTAATAAGGCATAAACGTTATTTGCTGAGCTATTAATATTTTCTGCCATTTCTATAATTTCTTCAATAGTAGATGTTCTTGCAATTTGTGGCAGTAATTCGGATAGCCCCAGCAATGGCAAGAAGGGACCCTTTAAGTCATGGGCAACAATTGAGAAAAAACGGTCTTTGCTTGCATTTAATTTCCGCATGTCAGTAAGTTGCAGATGATTTTTAATGCGGGCTAACAGTTCAACTTTGGAAAATGGCTTAGTCAAATAATCATTTGCCCCAGCTTCAAATCCTGTTACCAAATCAACCACTCGATTTTTAGCGGTAAGCATGATGATAGGTAAATCAGTTGAGGAATGAAATTTACGTATTTTGCGACAGGTTTCATATCCCGACATTTGTGGCATCATGACATCCAATACAACTAGGTCAAATTCTCCGCCTTCCTTAACAAATTTCAATGCCTCATACCCGTTCATAGCAGTACTTACTTTATAATTTTGCAATGACAATTGGTTAAGCAAAACCTGAATATTAACCAATTCATCATCAACGACTAAAATATGAAAATCACCTTCGACCTGTTTTAAGGTGTCAATATCGCTGGAGATAGCATCTGTTTCTATAACTGCCGATAGCCTTTTTTCCTCGCTTGCTTCTGTGGCGGTATATTTTGTAATTGATTCAGGGGGTTCATCAGAAATAGGCAAGGTAAAGCTAAAATCGGAACCCTTTCCCACTGTAGATTCGACCCATACCGTACCATCATGCAACTCAACCAACTCTTTTGTTACGGCTAGTCCCAAACCTGTCCCACCATAAACACGAGCAGTCGAGCCATCCGCTTGTTCAAATGCCTGAAAAATTTGCTCAAATTTATTTTCGGGAATACCAATCCCTGTGTCGGAAACAGTTATTTTTAATAGGTTTGTGTCTTCAAGAATAGAGGCTGAAATTGTTATTTTTCCCAAATCAGTAAATTTAATAGCATTGCCGATTAAGTTAAATAAAATTTGTTGTAGACGATTTTCATCAGCATAAATCGCAGGAATATCTGTGGGGATGGCATTAATAAGTTCAATTGGTTTTGAACCAATCAACGGCTGGCTTAAGGTCAGGACAATTTCGGTGATTTCTGTAAGCGAGATTGACATGCATTGTAAGTCGAATGTTTTTTCCTGAAGTTTGGAGAAGTCGAGAATATCGTCGATTAAGGTCGATAAACGTCGCCCACTGGTCACAACCATTTCCAAATTTTTAACTTGGACAAAACTCAAATCTCCTGTAGCCCCATCAATCATCGAGTCGGCAATACCGATAATACCGTTAATGGGTGTTCGCAACTCATGTGATGTGTTTGCCAAAAATTGGTCTTTTAGTCTATCCATGCGTTCCAGTTCAACGTTCTTTTCATGCAGTTCTTTGGCACGTTGTTCTAAACTTTGAATCAACTCTCGAATTTTAACGGTCATGGTGTCGAAAGCTTGACCAAGTTTACCGAGTTCGTTACGGCGTTTGATATCTGCTTTTATGTTGTAATCACCATTCATGACCGCCACAGCTACATGCGTCAATTTCCAAATAGGGCGAGTAATCCACTGCGTAACAAAAATAGCGATAACAATGGCAATAAATGCCGCAACTCCAGCCGCAAAGATATTTAAGTATCCAACAATGTTAATTGCTTTAAATGCTTCATCTTCTTCGATTTCAGCTAACATGCCACTTTGCAATTCGGGTATCCAACGGTACACTCCAAGCACATCTTGACCACGATAGTTTTCGTAAAAATCATGGCTGTTATTTCCACTCAAAGCGGAATCAATGCCCAAACTATGATATGATTGGGTGAGATTATGGTCTTCAAAACGGCTAGGAGTAACAAAATTGCTGTTTTCAGCACTAATCAAATAAGTCTCACCAGTATCACTTGAACCAATGCGAGTGGTCATGATATTGGAAAGGTTGTTTAAGTTTAATCGTCCAGCTATGACTCCTAACACTCCACCGTTCTCATGATAAATTGGCTGTGAAACGATGATATTTAACATGTCTGAATGGGAATCATAATAAGGAGGTTGAATGTACTTATCTTCTAAACTTGGCTCAAAATAAGGCTGTTCTTGATCATTAATATTGACCATGACTTGATTTTCATTGCTAGAAATGCGAATATCACCCTCAACATTATACAAATAAAGTTCTTCAAAGGAGTTTTGCAAAGCCAGTTGTCCTTCTAAAAAGTTTGTGACTTTAGCACCTTTGGCACCAGTTGCCCCTCGACTAATGAGAATATTACTCATCAGTCGATACTGGTCAGGATTGGTTAGGACTAACTCCAAAGTGATTTGGCTATTTTCTAGCCAACGTTGAATTTCATGCGTTTTTGCATCCGTAAGGGCATCCATTTGATTAACTGTTTGGTCACGGGCTTGGCTACTGAAAAGAGAAATAGCGATAGCCACTACAATGATTACAGGTAACACTGCTAACAAAACCGAATAGATATTTAATACCCAACCTATGCCTATTTGGGGTGGTTGTTTAGATGACAGATTGTTTTCATCTGATTGTAACATTCATTTTTTCTCAAATATTATAAAAGTAACCGTTCACCCCACCCTAACCCTTCCCCATGGGAAGAGGGAAACAAGAGACTCCTCTTCTCCTCGCGGGAGGGGGACTGGAGGTTGTGGTACATTAACGAGAGGGAGTAAATAATTACACTCCTTAGTATACAAGATTCGGTTGAATTATACAGCATTTTTCCAAAACAGCAATTATTACAATTTCCGTTGATAAAAGGAACTTTTATACTGATAACAACGTTTAATTACACATAAGGAGGTAAAAATGATTTCAACACTTATTACAACAACAAGCACAGTGATTACCACATCTGCTCTAGTATCATCATTAAGCTTGGTTGCTATTCTTACATTATTGGTTTTACTTATCAAGAAAGAATTGGCAAGTACTATAACCAACATACAGGCTAAAACATTAGAGAAATTTTTAAATGTTGGTGTAGTTCCACTTTTGCTAACATTTGCTTTGATTGTAGTGGTCAAAGTAGCAGAAATCTTACAATCAGGCTAAACACCCTATTACCTCATGCAAAAACATGGCTTGGGATTTATGGAGCATCAAAGCAAGCTTTGATGCTCCAAGTTTTTGATTCTAGCATGTTTTGTGCTATACTAACCCTACATGTTTTTAACGTTTAGATGTATAAGATATTACAGAGGAACACAATCAATGCAATTTGTAAATCCACGCAACGATGTGGCA
>NBMH01000163.1 GCA_002084875.1 Anaerolineaceae bacterium 4572_78
GGACAGACTAGAAGCCTGTCTACGTTTAGCAGACCAGCCCATGAATAATCCACGCCAGTAAGCGGCTAAACTTGTCCATTCTTGTTTGGTAATTAGTTTTAATGTCCAACGCAAGGCACTCAAAAAACGATAAAGTGGTATCAATAAAATTTGCACTCCTCGCATGTGCTTCCGAAAATACATGACACTACTCAACGCCATGTAATATCGTTCTGTGGGATTGATTTCACCACCAGTGCTTTGCGAGACTTTGTGCCATAAATGTGCTTTGGGAACTAATATCAAACGATAACCTGCTTCTCGGACACGCAAACAAAAATCTAAATCTTCATAGTACATAAAAAACCGTTCGTCGAGTAAGCCCACATTTTCGAACGTGTTTCGAGAATTGCCGAATCAGGCAAGAATTGGTTACGCCCATGTCCTCCTGTCATTTCCAAAGTCCACTCATTAAATCCACCTCCACTCGACCAAACACGACTAGGAACAACACAAATTCGGCGTTTTGTTCTAAGGCATGACAAACACCGACATTCATCCCTCCCGCAAAACCTAAATTTTGCTTGGTTTCGATTAGCATGACTTCGGGAAATTCAGTTTTGATGAGACGAATCGAGCCATCTGTAGAACCATTATCCACAACGACTATCACGATATTTTCGGTATGAAGTAATTCAAGGGAAGCCAGACACTCAATCGTATCGTCAGGATTGTTCCAATTAAGCACAATGATGTACACAAGGGGAGATGAAGACATTTTCATTTTGAATTAATAACTTCCATGAGATGTTGACAGAATCGAGTTCCTAACTGAAATATGGTGAACTCACTTCGGTACAAATCATGACCATTTTTAGCAATCCCAAGCATAAGTTCGGGATTTTGTTTCAAGAAAAATAAACTGCCTGCTAATGATTGGGCATCACGATGGCAAAGATATAAATGCTTGCCATGTTTCATCGTCTCTCGTATCGTTGGAGCATCTCCCGTTACAACGGTTTTGCCAACTGCTAAGCCTTCATAAATTTTGTTCTGTACTGTCATCAATGATTGTGGTGTTGTTCCAAAAGCTCCTAGTATTACATCGGCATGAGCCATTTTTTTTGGTAGATTGGCTTTAGCAATCCAATCGATAAACCTGACATTCTCCAATTGATATTTGTTTGCTAACTGTACTGCTTTAGCTTTTGTGGGACCTTCACCGACCAATTCAAAAATAATATCGTTTTTATTCCTCAATAATCGTGCCGCCTCGATGATGATTTCGACACCATGATTGGGAATAAATGTGCCATAGTACAAAACTCGTAGACATGACATCTTGTCCGACATGAACGGACTAGATATCATCCGTCCTACGAGTGGTCTAAAAACGCGGTCATCGGCACCTGTTGGCACTAGGCGAAATTTATGCTGTGGCAAACCATGCGTTTTATGATGCCAGGCGACATACTCATTCGTATCACAAATTAGCATGTCAGGTAAATAGCAGGCAATTTTTTCTGTCAATCTCAATATGGTTATACTCAACGAACTTTTTTTATCTAAGCCACGTTCTATGGCAATGAGATAAATGGACATGAACAAATCAAGCACCAATGGTTTACCATGCCACCAACTTAGCATGCGAGCCATGAACACGTCCAGCTGACCTGGATATCCAAGAACCATCACATCATAATTTTTATCAATAGTTGCGTATTTTGATAATAATGCTCTGTAAGTTGAAAAAACTCGTTTTAAAAATGAAAACTGCAACCAGCCACCACTTGCCGCTTGCACTCTGTCTTCTATTCCTGTCCACAACTGAGCATGACATTCAATCACCTCTATCCCTGCGGAACGAAGACCTGCTATCATAATTTGATTGCGAGAGTATTTAGTTCGGTATGTTCCAAAGTAGCAAATCTTTAATATAATCTAGGTGTTCTCCATTGCTTCAACATAATTTAGAAAATATCCTTGAGTAGTCAAGCCGCACAACCTGTTACATAAGCTACCCAATCATCCTCAACATAACGTTCGGCAATTGTCAAGCCATGTTCTCTTAAGCATATTTTCATTTCTTGTTCATGGGCAGTAATAATGCCCGATAAAATCAACTTGCCATGTGAGGCTAAGGCACGTTTTAAATCGGGCATTATTTCAATCAGCACATTGGAAAGAATATTTGCTACTACCAGAGACCATGTTCTATTTCCATTTTCGTTTGCAGAACCAACAGCCGTTTCAATGTTCATCAGCCTATTACATTCAAAATTTTCTTTTGCCACCCGTACCGCAATCTTATCAACATCCACAGCTCGACCTTGACTTGCTCCCAATTTTCTAGCTGCAATAGATAAAATACCTGAACCTGTTCCCACATCCAACACATCTATTCCCTCTAGTGACATGCCTTGCAATATTCTCAAACACAACGCTGTGGTAGGATGTAAACCACTCCCAAAAGCTAAACCTGGGTCAAGCTTAATTACAACGTCATCCGTCGAAGGCGTGTAAGTTTGCCAACTTGGTTGAATGACAATGTGAGGTTTAATCCGTATTACATGGAAATTTTCTTTCCATGTATCTAACCAATCATGTTCGCCAACATGTTTTAATTGTGGTTCTGGCAGACCATGTGGTAATGCCTTATCCATCAAAGCCAAGACAATTTGAATCTTGTGCAACAAGTCAGTATTATCAGCCGAGATTACTGTTCGTACACAAGCCTGTTTAAAATCGGGCGGGGCTGTTTCTATAACGGCTCCACCGTAACCATAACGATTAAATACATCACTAACGGCTTCCACTGCCTCACCATCAATTTTGGCAATAGTTATTTCAATAAAATTCATGTTTATACTCAAAACGGTCAGGAGCGTCAAAGTTTGCTCTGACAGATTATTTCTCACCGACATGCAATGCCACTGTATGAAACATTAACATAGCAAACCGTACATTTTTCAAACCGACTGCTTCCATCGTCTGTTTTAATTCATCAGCAGACAAAAACGCATCGGCAGAATTTGGTAAATAGCGATAAGCATCAAGTTGACCGCTAATTATTCCACCTATTATTGGAACGATGTTGTGAAAATATAACCTAAACAATTTGCCATGCCAGTTATAGGCTGGTCGAGGAATTTCCAAGATTGCTACTTGCCCACCCCTTCGACAAACTCGTACTTGTTCCATCAATGTTTGGCGAACATCAATCACATTCCGTAATAAAAAACCTGACACAACCGCATCAAACGTATGATCATGGAAAGGTAATTGTAGGGCATTGCCAGCATGCCAATCAATTTTATCACTACAATTTCTTTTTTGTCCAATTTGTATCATCGGCATGGCAAAATCAATCCCCGCAATTATTTCAAGATGAGGATGCTGGCGAAGTGTCTCACATGCAACATCACCTGTCCCAATGGCAACATCTAATAATCGTCCTCTTTTTTTGGGTAGATTGACAGCTTGAACCAAAAGTTTACGCCAACGGACATCTTGTCCCATTGTCATGAGGCGATTCATCACATCATAACGATGAGCAATCTGACCAAACATGGTATTTATATAGGTATATCTATCAGATGCTGAATTGAAAGTCATAATTGAATCTAAATGGAGGGTCAAAGCTCGCTTGGACAGACCAAACCTCGCATGCTCCATGGTCCTGCCCACTCAATCCGCACCTTAACCAGCTGTCCCTTAAAATCATGTTCATCTTCAAAAAAGACGAGCTTATTGGTACGAGTGCGACCTTTCCATTTGCCATTATGCTTTTCTTCGACCAAAACCTCAACCGTTTGTCCTTCGTAACCTTTATTTATTTCGGCTACAATTTCTTGTTGCAATTGATTAACCACATCAAGTCGCCGCTTCTTTTCTTTGGCAGGAACATCATCGGGCATTGTCTTTGCTGAAACGGTATTAGGACGTGGGGAATACATGGCAACATGGCACACATCCATTTTTAACGATTCGAGAACGTCAATTGTTCTCTGGAATTGTTCAACGGTCTCACCTGGAAAACCGACAATAACATCAGTGGCAATGTTAGAATTTGGTAAATATTCTCGGATACGGTGGATTAATCGCCGATAGTCATCAGCAGTATAATTGCGTCTCATTTGCTTAAGGATTTCGTCATCTCCCGATTGAATGGGAATCTCAATGTGCTGGCACACTTTAGGGAGGTATGCCACTGCGTGCAAAATAGCATCTGTCATGTAATTTGGATGACTGGTTAAAAATCGGATTCGTTCCAAACCGTCAATGTCATGCACCTTCTGTAGCAAATCAGCTAAACGAACCTCATCAGAAATATCATAGCCATAACGGTCGACAATTTGTCCCAGCAAAGTTACTTCCTTGACTCCTTGCTTGACCAAACTACGCACCTCAAAAACAATTTCATCAACAGGGCGGCTCCGTTCTATTCCTCTACGATAGGGGATGACACAATAACTACACATGTAACTGCAACCATAAACAATCGGCACATGAGTAGCTATCAAGTTGTATTGTTCATGCAACGGCAAAATTAAATCACCATCTTGCAAAGCATATCGTTTCTCAATTGATTTGGATGCAAGCCATGCCTCTTCTTTATTCAAGATATAATTTATCAATGGCATGGGGTTACTTGGCGGCATGAGAACATCAATGTGTGGAAAAGTCTTCTTCAATTGGTCATTCCCTTTTACCCCGACCAAGCATCCCATCAAGGCAAATATTTTGTGGGGATTATCTTTTTTTAATGGTTTTAGCCACCAAATAAAACCCGTTGCTCTATCTTCCGCACTTTGCCGAACTACGCAAGTATTGATAACTACCACATCTGCTTCACGATGCGAGTCAATATAACGATAGCCAAGTTTTTCTAATTCTGAACCGACTCGTTGTGAGTCACTAATATTCATTTGGCAACCGCTAGTCCATAAATTGTATGTTTTGTTCATTTTACGTTGTCTAACACAAAGGCATTTATTCTTTCTTGGAGCAATTGTTCTTCATGATATTCAGAATTAGCATTCAGAATAGTAATTACAGATTCTTGAGTCCGACGACTAACAGGAAAATTTTGTTGGCATGCCACTCGCAAAGCCAAACGACTCGCTAAAGCAGAAGCGATATGTAAATTTGGGAGTGGAACTTTATCAACAGTATCATACATTGTATGCCCATAACCCCGTCCTTTTTGTTTATGACGAATTGGAGTCATACTGCCTGTTGGCACACCCTCCATGAAAAATGGATAATGGTCAGAAAAAGTATGCAAACTTTGTTCAACCACAAAATCATGAATCATCTCTTGAGCATAATTCTCAAAATAAGGTTGAAGTTTAGCCCACTCATTCAAAACAATATCATTTATGCCATGACCACAGCTATCCATATTCAGATAAAAACGAATGTTATCAAGGTCATCTGCATGAGTCTTTGTGTATGCTGTTGAACCGAGGAGCCCAATTTCTTCTGCACACCATAAAGCAAAACGAACAGTACAATCCAATTCGGTGGCATGCTTTGCTAAAATCCGAGCCGTTTCCAAAACAACCACAACTCCTGAAGCAGGGTCAATTGCTCCTTGAGCAATATCATGTCCATCGTAATGACTGCCTAGCATAACAACATCATCGGGGTGTTTCTG
>NBMH01000164.1 GCA_002084875.1 Anaerolineaceae bacterium 4572_78
ACCAGAAGCATCATGAAGTTGTGGACCCTGTGGTCGGCTACTCGGATACCGAGTTACGCCAACGGGTGGAGCTCCAATAGAATGCCCCACAAAATTTTGTGAGTCTTCCTTCTCACTCTTTTGGTGGGAAGGCGTATCAGGTGAAATTTGCTCAGGTTGAATGAGTGCCTCGCTTGGCAAATCATTACTCACATCTGAACTAGGTGAGGAACGACCACTTGCAAAAGCGATTGTCATCATGCCGAGCATGATAAAAGGTAAAGATAACAATAGCAAAGTGTCAAAAAAACACGCTAGAAACTCAACGTCTTTAGCATAAAATTATGGAAACAGATTAGGGGTTAGGGCTAGGGATTAGGAGTGAACAACCACCAATAATTTGGGCTCCGTCATGAAACCACTGTTGGGTAAGATGACCAAATCGGTCATGTTCAGCCTTGCCCACCCAACGCTTTTCCGACATCGAATACTGTTCGCCCGCATTGGGGTAAACAACAATCGGTTTACATGTTACTTGGCGTATAATTTTGATAACATCAGAGATATAATTTGACCGAGTACAGTTTACTCCAACTGCCACAATTTGGGCAAAATCATCTAACCATTTTATAATTTCACTAAGTAAATTCCCATCACTAATATAATTTGCATCTCGCACACTGAAGCTTAACCATGCTGTGCGTGTCGGAAATTCAATCAATAAATTTGCTAATGCCTGAGCCTCTATAAAAGAGGGAATTGTCTCGAATGCTATCATGTCTGCTTCCGTATTTGCCAATACTGCTAGACGCGGCTGATGGAAATCCATTAATTCAATCAGAGTAATTTGCCAATACTGCTAGACGCGGCTGATGGAAATCCATTAATTCAATCAGAGTAAGGTCATAATTTCCCCGATACTCCGAACCATCCGCTAAAAACGCTCCATAGCTTCCGATTGAAGCGGCTACAATTGGCTTAGGACGATTGAGCCGATTCATGGGATTTGCCCAAAATTCAAAACGCTCCATAGCTTCCGATTGAAGCGGCTACAATTGGCTTAGAACGATTGAGCCGATTCATGGGATTTGCCCAAAATTCATCTCGTGCCTCGATTGCCAATCGTACTGCTAACTGCATCATGTCGGCAGATTGTGTCTTTGTCATGCTGTCATGCCTCGTTTGGCAAACTCTTCAAACGTAGCCTGATATGTGGCAGTTGTGGCACAATCTGCTCCTGCCTTAAAATAATTGGCATGAATTTGTTTAATGAGATGAGGAGATTCAAGCAACACTTTCGCTGACCATAGTGGGTCATGCAAATCACACCCCATGCGTTCTAATTCCGTTGCCAACGCCCCATCTAAAATCATTGGATTGTGAGTCTGCAAAATTTTTTCAATCGGATTCATAACTTTAGCTTTTTCGCTCCTATTGCCTCTAAACACAAAATCAGTATAATTATAACATACTTTATTACTTATTGGAAAATTTACGTGAAATGAATGAACTACAACACATTTCCAAGATACCGAAAAATATTCGTAACCATTTTATCATTCGGCAACTTCTTGAAATCATTTCTATTTTTGCTAATGCGGCAAACCGATTTAACAATCTTAATTCTTTAGACGCGGCCGCCAGCTTGACATTTTATGCACTTTTTTCTTGGTTCCCGTTGATTTTATCTGTACTCACCATCAGCAGTTTTATGCTCGAAGGAGTTGAGAGTGTTGAAATTGAAAAAATTGTCCTAGAAAATTTAGAATATATTTCACCAATTTCAATTGATTTGGTACGTGATAATCTGGGTCCCGTGGTTGACTTACGTAACTCACGTAACTTTGCTAGTATCATAGCTTTTTTAGGATTACTCTGGTCTGGTACAAGTTTTTTCACCGCATTAGTCAACCACATTAATCTTGCCTGGTCAAACGCACCTCAACCGCATTTTTTGCGTCAACGTTTAGACGCATTTTTCCTACTTATGCTCATCCTTTGCATGCTCATCCTTTCCTTAATCTCAACCGCAGTGTTAAAACTTCTACCCGCCATCATCTTCACCGTATGTGATACCATCACCTTCATCGAAACAACCACCACATGTGATACTGTTGCCAACCTCTACATGACATACTCCTGGCAATTTTCCTCTAATATTGTACCGCTTCTGTTTACTCATGTCATGTTTTTGGGTTTGTATCGCTGGGTACCCAATATGCATGTAGACTGGGTGCCTGTTTTATGGAGTGCATTTGTTGCCACAATTGCTTGGAAAATTGCCATCATCCTTTTTGGTTGGTACTTAAACATGAGTCTCCCTTCATATCAATTAATTTACGGTTCATTAAGTACAGTAGTCGGTATCATGTTTTGGATTTACATTAATAATATCATCACCTTGTTTGGTTGTCATTTAAGTGTGGCTATTTCCGAGAGTATCAGGTTGAAAAAACAGACACATTAATTTTCGATATGATTTTCAATCATGTGGTCGCACAATGGAGCATCAAATCGCTTGCTTTTTCATGTCAATTTATCTTGTCAAAAAATAGCGTTGTGAACAGTCCTGAATAGTAGGGGCGTACGGCCGTACGCCCCTACAACTAGCATTGAACAGCCCTGGGGCAACCTTGTGGTTACCCTCTCAAAATGATGGTTGCTCCTTGACTAAGAATTTCCTAAAAGTGACGGTTGTTCACCTTGTTTTTTTTGTTCCCGTTCCGTTTTTTTCAAGGTATCACTAGCGGGCATATTGACAATCGTTTTTTGGTCGAGCCGCTCCTGCATGACATAATCTTGTTGCCATGCCAACATCTCCTCTATGGTGAATATCTGAATTTTTGGGTATGGCTTACCCCAAACGGATGACTCATAATAGCCGATTTCCATTGCTTCATTTAGCATGGCTTTCGTTGGCTTCTTCAAAGTAATGAACACACCCATGACGGCATCCTTCTCGCGGTCGACCGTACCATTTAGGTCCCGAATATCACGACTCGACACCTTACCGCTTTTTACCTGAACGATAACTCGCTTTTCCTTTTTGCCTTCGGGAAAAGTCATGATACCATCAATCCCCTTATCAGCACCTTTTTTGCCTCGCTTACTTGTCCCCTTTGACCCATGAGGTTTTGCGGGCAATAAGCCCAATGCCCACCATTGAAACTGATAGCGATTTTGCAGGGCAAGATGTTCAGCCCCTTGCATGGTAGTCGGCTCGCCAACAATGTCGTATTGATTACCGCCTTTGATACTGAAAGCATCAAAAAGCCGTTTCTTGACTATGGTAGTTGCAAGATGTGTTATGTCGATTCCTAGCCATGTGCGGTTTAATTTTTGGGCGGCATGTACTGCCGTACCACATCCGCAAAATGGGTCAAGTATTACATCACCCTCATTGCTACTTGCCATGACAATTCGCTCAAGTAAGGCAATCGGTTTTTGTGTGGGGTAGCCGAGACGTTCTTTCATTGTTGCTCGAAGTTGACTAATATCCGACCAAATATCTCCTAATACAACTCCTTTTTGTTCATCAAGATACCTTTTAAGCATAATACGCCCTGTTGGCTTTGAAGGAAACAATAAACGACCTTGCCTATCCAAATCTTCCATTCGTTCTCTAGAATACCTCCACCCTTTTTTAGGATGTGGATAACCTTTGTAATTATACATCAAATTAGGACGGGGATTGGGACTGGTCATGTCAGACATATTAAAACGTCTTGTGTTTTTTGGTATTTTTTGAGTTTCCCTCTCATGGTTTTTCATCCGTCTAGTCGTACCATCTGAAAATTCAAGATGCAAATACCAATCTCGAAGTGTTTTTTCTGGATAATTTATATATTGTACATTAAAAATGTGTTTTGCATTTTTATAATAAAATAAGATATGGTCACTTACTGCTGAAAATTGTTTTTTTGCATCGCTATGGGTATCACTACGTTGCCATGTGATATGATTTCCAAAATTCACTGCTCCAAAAATCCCATCCAAAACAATCTTGAGATAATGACTTGCTGTCGGGTCGCAATGCAAATACAAGCTCCCCGTCGGTTTTAGCACTCGATGCAATTCTTGCAAACGAGTAGTCATCATGACAAGATATGCTGTCATTTGGTTACGTCCCATGACGTTTACCAGTGCCGTCAAAAGTTCGGCAATATCATCGCCTTGCTGTCTGATTGATAAAAATTCAGGTTCAGTAGTTTGGCGTGACCAATGCCATGTATCCTTGAAAGCAGTAATTTGAGCCTCGCTTTCATTGCCGCTTTCATCTTTGTAGAGAACATTGTAATTACGATTCGAATTAAATGGTGGGTCAAGGTAAATCAAGTCTACCGACTCATCTGCAACGTACTCATGCAATACCTGCAAATTATCACCATAGAAAAGCGTATCTTTGCTAAATGCTTTTTGTCCCATGTGAAATTCTATCCTCCTTAAATGACTTCTATATTTGTTGATTTACAAAGTAACATTTTGGATCCAGACCTGGTTTTTAGAAACCTGTCAGGTCTAATCGTCTGGTCTAACCAATATCTTCATGAAAATATTACTTTATGACCGTTTTTAGTATACTAGACTGCGGCTTACAAAAAAAACAGTCACGGATTGGTAAGTCAGTTGTTTCTGCATAACTCCTTGCCTTGTTATAACATGCATGTTTTCTATACTGACCATGTCCTTTGCCTCCTTGTTTACGCAGTTGATTGCAAGTAGAGCAATGAATCGTAATGTGAGGATTGTTGCGATTTTCATACGTGGTGAACAACATCTGGCAACTGCTTAATTCAAATTTATGCTCCATCAAAGTCTTAGTTCTCAAACACCAAAATGTTAATTCTTGTTCTTTTGTCATTGCTGATGTTTTTTCTAATACTTTTTCCGCACTACGGTGCTTCATCTCAACACAGCCATATTTACTAATCTTCATAACTAATAACCTCCAAAGGTGAAAATATATTTATCTGTGCATATCCATGTAAAATATTAACCGCATTGTACAGAGGTATCTTTTGGTAGTGAACGATGTGCTTAAAGTTCCAACTTACAAGCAAAGTACAATTAGACATAGTCGCTAAGGCTACATGGAGTGCATCGTTGGAGTATTTTTGAGAGACAATCTCAGCTGCTAAATAAGCATCACGCAGTGCAAGAGTAGCCTCTGAAATTTCAACAATATCTGCAAATGCTAACATTTCATCAAACACACCTCTAACATCATCTGGGGCGGGTTCAATTTCTGCTTGAACAAGTGCAGACGTGACAAGAGTAAACTGATTATCTCTAATCTGACTGAAAAGAGCTTTGCTACCCATGTGAAATTCTATCCTCCTGTCACCATTCCCCACAAAAAACCTAGCCCCCAACTGACATGCAAAATGACAAACACAATCGGCAATAGCATGGCATATCGCCACCCTGATTGATAACCAATGATAATGGAAGCAAGACTAGTTGCAAGTCCATAACTCATGCTCACACTAAATAAAATAAATCGTCCCCAGCGAAAGGGAATCAATAGCATACCACAAATTAAACTTAGTACAAACATAGGGGCGACTAACTGCCGTACCTTCACCGATTTGGGATGTTTTCGTAAAACACGTGTCTTCCAAAAACCGTATTGAAAATATTGTTTCCACAACTTTAGCAATGACGGTCGTCCATAATACACTGATTTAATGTCAGGTGTGAAATAAATTTTTCCTCCCGCCTGACGAATGCGATAATTTAGTTCATAATCTTGATTGCGGACAAACGTTTCATCGTATAAGCCCACATCAATTAGAGTTGATTTAGGAAATGCACCTAAATAAACCGTGTCCACAAATTGAGATTGAGTGGCATAACGAAAGGTTGAATTTCCCATGCCAAAGGGTGAGGTAATCGCTAAGGCAATCGTTTGTGTGGTAAAATTTTCACCTACAGCCTGTTGCCTACCGCCGACATTGTGTGCCTTCGTTTGTTGCAAATGATGCACGCATTGACGAATGTAATCAGGTTCGATGATGCAGCGTCCATCAACCCGCACAATGATTTCACCTTTTGCTTGCCTAATCCCAATATTCATGGCTGGCGGCACAATACGTTTCGGATTATCTACTAGATAAATATGAGCATGACGGGCAACATACTCACCGATAATCTCTCGTGTGCCATCATCTGATAAACCATCAACGATAATGACTTCGACATGTTCATTTGAATAATCTTGTTTTAAGATGGCATCAAGGCAGTAACGAATATATTGTGCTTCATTCCGTACAGGAATAACAACTGTTACGTAGGGCAATTGTTCATCATAAAATTGTATTGTTGAATCCATAGTTGACCTCTATCTTTTATTATACATCAATCGGCAATAATAACAAGACATGACAACC
>NBMH01000165.1 GCA_002084875.1 Anaerolineaceae bacterium 4572_78
ACAACGTAACCCAATCAGGCATCTCAACATCCAAGAAATACAATTTATTTTTTTGCGAACCCTAAGCATGATAACTAAATTTTAAGCCCAATAAACATGGTGACGATAATTTTTATCTTTGTAAAAACAACCACCTCTTCATCCAGCATTAAATGCTTGTATAGCTTTACTGAAAATAATTTTCAATTAATACATTTTCGTTCAAAGGTAAAATCGGAAAATGACACATTTTCTTTATCCTAAACTTAATTATTTATTAAAAATAAACCATTCTAAAAAAAACACATAAAGTAGGTTTTGGTTTGATGAAAAAAAGGATACCCTAATTTTCACCAAAACCTGTAATTATTAAAGAGTCTCCCTCTAATTTCATATCGCACCAATATGATGAAGAGTTGCCCAGATTGATACATGGAATATGAAGAAGGTTGCTGCCTGAGTCAAAAGAAGCACAGCTTGACGGTTCATCTGATTCAAAGGGATTGGAAGCAAAAATGGTATGGAATACAGGCTTTACCGGCATTTCACCTGTTGAAGGGGCAAATGCCATTTCCATTTTAAATGTGGCTGGTTCAAAAATAATATTTTCCGCTGTATCCTCCCGGTATAAACACCCCTGTGAACTTGTTCCCGGTCCCGGCAGATCTTCAGGATAATAACTTATAATATTTTTTATATCTTCGAATCCGATCTTATTAATGCTATAAAGAGCTGTCTGCTGTTTCATGCTTTCCCAGCGGGCTGTATTCTGAGGCCAGGGTGTCTGGTTGTCAGGGTTACCAGGCAGAAGAAAACTGTTCACAGTGCCGGTAACATTGGAAAAGCCCCATACGGAAGGTTCTTGCAAATGTGAGTTATCACTTCTGAGTCTGCGGTCTCCAAGTGCGTGAATATAATTTTCAAGGACCTTGCTTTCGCGTGGTGAAGAGAGAAATATTAGGTGATTGAAGGCATAGGGTTTGTCGTTCATATAATTTGCCACCCCGTACAAGGTGCTTTCCGTTTCAAGGGCATATCTGAGATCATAAGTATAGGATCTTTTTCCGAGAGTAACATAAGGTAGTTCGCCGGTATCACTGTCCAGTATCCCGCCAAATATACCATTTTTATTAAACCCTGTAACACAGGATAGAAAGCCAAGAAAACCTGGCAGACATATGGATCTGGAACCATTTTTAATAAGTGTCACGGCATGTAAAAAAGCCATTTGATGCTTTGAACCCATAAACCAGTCAGTATTACGCCCGGTTATTGTTGTTCCTGTCTCGGAAGCATCGCTAAATGCAGATATGGCACAACATTGGGTTAAGCGCATAATATCTGGTATAAGAGCTATACACCATATCTCACCAGCTGAGAGTTTATTATCGCCAAGTTTGTCAACGGAATGGTTAAAAACTGTCGCCATACCATCCAGTTCATCGCTGTACTCCTTATGCATGGATGGACGAATGTTACTCACACGTTCCAGGCACTGTGCAAGAGTTAGTTTTGTTCCCAAAATAAGTTCCATAAGATATGAATCAAGTAAAGCTTCACAGTTCGGCACAGCTTCTTTAACTGCAAGGGCATATTGTTCTCCCATTGTTTTGTGGGAAATTCCCGAGGTCATATCAATTTCGACAAAATAATACACTCCGCGGTCTGTTATCTTCACTGCTGTGCCGGTTTGGTGTAATGGAACAGCATCTTCCTGATCACCATTTTCTGCCGTAGCTAAAGGGATCATGTAAAAGAATAAAAACAGGGATGCTAAAAAAACAAATTTCATGAATAAATTGTATCTGAACAGTTTACGGTTGTTCATAACTAAGAACTCCTTTTTGATATACAGCCATAAATCCAGGATTCACAACAAATAATAAAAGCAATAGAAGCAGGATATAAACGTGAACTTTCATATAAAAAGACATATAATAGTCATTTACATATAGGCAGTCGTTCCGAAAAGGAGCAACACGTAATCCATCTCTAAAAATCAACCTTATCAAGACAAAATCGCACATACTAATAACTTAATAAATCACCCTACCGATGCTCAATCCAACCATTTGAATAAGAAGGAAACATGTTAGATACCCATTCCCAATATCTGCCAGCACATTTCGGAAAAAACAACACATGATACTGTTCGCCCAGAGCATGAAGTCCATTTATTCCCAATGATGCCTCGACACTATCTAATGTTACATTATTCGTTCGCTTCAGTTTTATGGCACTTTGATTAAAAAAATCTATCGCCATACGGGAATTGCTGTAGGGTACGCAATCGTCCACATCACCATGAATCATCCTGGTCGTGGTCTTGGGAAGCCACCATCTACCCGAATCGTTAGTATCCCATAAAGGAACCAGATCGTTTTCCCTAATATGCTTATATAATTTATTGTTCATATTGCGAGAAGACACATCATTCATCACCTGGCTCTTAAATGCCTCCCTTGGAATATCGCTTTTTGGCATCATATCATTGATGATGCCAGCCGAGGTTTTGCCATCGATAAGTGATTCAATTTCCGTATAACCGTCAGCAAAATATTTTTCCGGTTTATCGTAAAAATTATCGTACCATTTATTCATGGTAACCATTAAGTACGGAGCAAAGTACTGGATAGGAAATTTTTCATACAAAGTCAGCTTGCCACTCATAACATCTGACAAGGAGTGGGGTCCAGCCATGGGAACACAGGCACCTACTGAATCAATTTTATAAGTTTCAGGATTTAATTCTAATTCACGGCATAAGGCTAAAGTAATGTAACCACCTTCAGAATAACCACCAATTATAGGATTTGCAAAATCAATTTTTTTGACATCTTCATGTCGCATACGCTCAATATAATCTTTGGCAGCAGGCAATATATAGCCACTACCAATAGCGTTAGCCTTAGCGTTACAATAGGGATGCATATTGAGTACATCCGTTTTAATTTTATGTTTTTCTATGTAATTAGCCGCAGCCCCTAAGCCAAGATGATCAGGGATAAGCACTACATGTCCATTAGAAACTGCAAAAACCATGGCGGTCGCCATTTCTGCACCAGCGGATATGGTCGGGGCCTCATTTCTGGTAAGCATGGTGCCGTGGTTAAAAATATGGACTTTAACCTTATCGGATATGATTTTTTTAGGCATAACAATAAGACCGGAGGCCAAAGTTTTACGATCACGGTTATCCATTGTAACATAAGTAATACCACGTACTACAATATCATTTCTATGCCGAGACAATCCAGCGAAGTATTGAAATGAAGTGAACATTAATAAGCCTTTGATAGCAAGTTGTTTTATTCCCCGTTCAATAAAAGAACCGTTTAGAAATGACTTAAGGAAAAATCCGGGATGTGATATTACAGGAAGAATATCCACGGATTTAATATACTGTCTGCCAGAAAGTTCAAATCCGGCACATTGAAAAAGCCATGTACCGGGCTTCTTCTTATTCCAATCCAGCACGTCGGTGGTAGAAGCTCCACTACCAGCCTCACTTTTTACCTCAATCACCAGATTGTCAGCTCCTTCCGGCAAAAAAGGAAGCTGTATTTGCAAAGAGCTCTCACCGGTCAACACATCCATATATTTTTTGCTGTCAATTTTATCAAAAGGGTCATCAAACTGACCGCTGTTCTCTATTATAGTGCAGGACGCATGTATGATCCGGTCATCCTGAATATAGGAGACTTCAACTAAAGGATCCTGACTAAAATATTGACCGGTAATCTCAATCACCTGGAAGGATTTAAGCTCGTCAAATTCAAATGCATGCACAATGGGCTGCATAATTTGAAAGTCCCAAGCCAAAACCTCCATTTCTTCAAAATTATCCACACCATCACTTGCACGAAGCAATATGTATGATCCGGCTTTAAATGTGCCTTCACATGATAAGTGCAAGGCCTGTTTACCATCTTTTTCGGCCACAAAAACTTCGAGGCTTTTATTTTCCACACCATCGCTAAGATAAAAATTATCTTCAAATTGATCGACGTTGACTAACAATTCTGGAAGGATGACTATACCGTCTTCGCCCACTGCGAAATCAGCAGCCTGTAAATTAACATTAAAACAAACAATTGTGACAAAAACGAACATGGTTACGTATCTAAATAATAAATTCATACTTATACAACTCCTTTATTTTTTTGTGAGTCCAAGGGTTCACCAAAAAATACCTCATACTTTTTAAACGCTGATATGTCTAACTGGATTGCGTTGTGAAAGCTCAAAATAAATAGTATTCCTACGCTTTCACAACGCAACCTATTCAGACTCTCAACACTCAATAAGTACAATTTATTGTTTGGTGAACCCTAAGGTAAAAAAAGGCATTTTCTAACAGCTTCTTAGAAGCTATAGCTGATGCCTGCTATTACAGTGGTGCTACTGAAAAATGTACCCTGAATGTTGGCTTTGACATTACTCCCCAACTCAACGTCAAGACCGATTAAAACTGTGAGTTTATCGTCATTAGTAAAAGAACCATCATACGAAACCCAGTTTCCAAAAGATGTGTCTGTGCTTTGTGTCCACAGTCCATCGTAATTGACATCACAGTAGGTGTAGCCAAGCCCAACATAGGGCGTGAAAGCTTTAATCTTATAGTAAGCACTTGCTATTGCATCCACCTGCCAGTAATCCAGCTCGTCATCTGTACTCCAGCCCAGATCTTCAGCGGTTCTACCAGTCTCTTTACTTTTCCAGTTACTTACATCTCTATTATCATAACGTGTGTACCATGTAGCCAAGCTGAGACCTAATCCATTGTCAAATTCAAATATCTTCCCTTTTATGCCCATAGCCCATACAAAATTATTTTCAAGGTCTCCCTGCCAACTGTTGTTAGTCTGGTGGTCTATCATTTTGCCACCATCGACCACGCCCAATGTGGCAAAGAGATTAAGTTGCTCCATAACACCATAAGTAAGGGTAATCATGGAATACTTGTCATCTTTAAATTCCGCCCCTTTTTCACTGACATTTCGTCCACCATCCGAATATGTTCTTTTAAGATCGTAATCCTCAAAATTCTGTGTGAATATGTCTGAGAACTGGAGACCTACACCAATTTTCCCATGTTTGACCAGACTAACCGGACTTCCCGCCGGCTGAGCAAAGGCAACAGTTCCCGATAAAAAGAATACTAACATTATAAAAAATAATGTTTTTTTCATAATACATACCTCCTCTTTCTTGTGTTATCAATGAATAAAAAATACAATTAAAAATTATGTAAGCGTTCACAAGCACATCATCTTCGCATAAACAGCTTGTGAACGCTTACAAATATAAAATTACCGAAAAATCACATTTCTTGTTCGTGAACGGTTACAAAAATTATAAACTGTTAAGCATGATAACTAAATTTTAAGCCCAATAAACATAGCCCAATAAACATAGTGACCATAATTTTTACCTTTGTAAAAACAACCACCACTTCATCCAGCATTAGATGCTTGTATAATGATTTTTAAAAAATCATTTGTCAAGAAAAAAAATAAAGTTATATTTTATTTGTCAGAATAAATTTAATCTAACAATAATACAATCCGTAAACATTTACAGGCTCACAATTTTTTT
>NBMH01000166.1 GCA_002084875.1 Anaerolineaceae bacterium 4572_78
TGGAATCAAGATGGATTTCGTTTAGAACGTTGGGAGGGATACTACGGTGGTTATAATCGCATTTACATGCCAGTAAATAGTCAAGTTTTAGGAACAAATGGTTTTGATGATGAACCTAATTTTGCTACTGAAAGCGAGCGAACCGTCATCGGTGGCTACACGGGATTATGGCCCGATGACCAACATCAAATACAAGTTTGGTGGGTGCCGAATGTTCAACAAAGTGTTCCGTTTCAATATAAATTGGTGGTGCAACGACAGCCTGGTGCCGCCGACCATCCATTGTCAATACGAGTTGATTTGCCTGATACAACAGATATTATCCATATAACTCCTGAACCCGACACCGTCATGGGAAATGCAATTTTTTGGAATGTATCACTCAGTCAAGACCAAACATTTCTCATATCATTAGCACCAACAGAAGACATGCCAGATGATGAATTGCAAGCTATGGCAACAGCCGTACCCGATTCCAGCATGTTACCATCAATAACACCAACAACAAAACTTGCCGAGCAGAAACCAACCCCAGTCCCTGACATGTTGGAAACACCTCAAGCAACTTATGAACACATGCCTGAACCTGCTCGCATGCGCATCCCCGCTCTGGGCTTGGATGCTCCGATAGTATCCGTTGGTTTAGAACCGAGTGGCATCATGGCTAGTCCTGAAGAAGCCCATGTGGTGGGATGGTATAAATTTGGACCCCGTCCTGGCGAAGCCTCCAATGCTATCCTAGCGGGACATGTTGATTGGATGGGTGAAATTGGAGTTTTTGCTTATGTCGCTGACATGAAAGTGGGACAAACTATTGATATTGAAGATGTAGAAGGACATGTCTTCCGATATACCGTAGCTGAAATTGACGTATACGAAGCCGATAAGGCTCCCATCGTTGAAATTTTCGGTGGAACGGAACGGGCAGCGATTACCTTGATTACATGTACGGGTCCCATTGACACGCTAAGCCAACGCTACCGCGATAGGATTGTGGTAAGAGCATTTATTCCTTAAATTGATGTAAGATGCAAGACCTGACGTGTTAAAATTTTAGACAAGAAAGGTTTTTAGACAAGAAAGGTTTTTAAAACCTTTCTTGTCTGATTATAGAAAGGAGATTCACATGGGACAAAAAGCAATTATCTATGATGCAGATTCGGTGCCGCTGAGTCTTGAGTTCGTCATGGATGAGACAAAGGCTACCTTGAAATATTTTACTGACAATGCCGATATAATAATGGGTGGCTTGAAACCTGGCTGGGATTCGGGTTTGTTAGAGGTGATGGACCGTCTGGAAAAACAGATAGATACTATTAAAAGTGAAGCGGATTTTGTTGATTTGTTGCCTAGCAAACAATTGGAGAATTGGATTGATGACTAGATGTTATTAACCAATCAAAAATTTGAAATACTAAAAGGAGAGTTAGTATGACTCGAAAAAAGATAACTATCTTAGATTTACAACGAAAAAAAGAGAACTCAATCCCAATTACCATGCTGACCGCGTATGATTACTCTTCAGCAATATTGGTGGACGAGTCCGAAATGGATATGATTCTCGTAGGGGATTCGTTGGGTATGGTAGTAATGGGATTGGAAAACACTGTGCCAGTAACGATGGATGAAATGATTCACCATTGTCGAATGGTCTCACGCGGGGCAAAATATACCTTTTTAGTTGGTGACATGCCCTTTTTATCTTACGAGGTAAGTATTGCAGAAGCGGTACGAAATGCGGGACGTTTTCTCAAAGAGGCAGGCATGGATGCTGTCAAGTTAGAAGGTGGTACCGAAATGGCAGAAACTGTGCGGGCAATTGTGAGAGCAGGCATGCCAGTCATGGGACATATCGGCTTGACCCCTCAATCAGTTTCAAAACTTGGTGGGTTTAAGGTGCAAGGTAAAACAGCTGAATCTGCTCAATGTCTATTGCAAGATGCTTTAGCATTAGAAGAAGCAGGTTGTTTTTCCATTGTACTAGAAGCGGTACCTGATTCTGTAGCACAAGTCATTAGCCAACAGCTAACTATCCATACGATTGGCATTGGAGCTGGAGCGGGATGTGATGGGCAAGTATTAGTTTATCATGATATGCTCGGTCTGTTTAATGGTTATAGCCCCAAATTTGTTAAACAATATGTCAACCTACGTGAACAGATTTCAGAAGCTCTGGTGCAGTATAGAAAAGAAGTGCAGGCGGGTGAATTTCCTGATAAAACGCATACGTATAAAATGTCTAAAAGAGAATTGGATGGCTTTTTAGAAAATGTAAAAAAACATCAAGCCTAGGAACGTCAAGCCTTGGTTTGACATGACAAAGCAAGAAACTATGAGTTGCTTTAACTCACAAGGATTATTTGTGTTCAGTTGGTTTTTGTCACGATTAAAAATACGATACGCTACTCAAAAAGATTATCGTCATATTGAACGTTTGCTTGATAACAATTGGGCAGTGCAAGCTCGATTATTCAGAGATGATATTCGGGAAAAATTAACCGAACTTATCACAGTCATTGCCGAAGACCGCACTGCCATGCGCGGCTTGTTGATGGTTGAGCCAATTCCACCTTTTTTAGGATTGATAACGGTGGTAGCATTTCATGACAATACAAATTTGACAACGACATTAGATGCAATGATTCCTGCTGTAGAGGATAAACTTAAAGAGAATCAAATTCATTGTCTAACTCAAGTTGGGGGGGACATGTGGTTTGCCCAAGAATTGCCCAAGCATGGTTTTACTGTCCGAGAACGTATTGTAATTTTTGAATGGCATGGGTTATCTCTACCTTATTTGCGACCTCACCCTTGCCTTCATATTCGTTCAGCTCACATAGATGACTTGCCTCAACTCCAAGTACTTGACCAATTGACATTCAGTCCGATGTGGTACAAACCAAAAACTACTTTACGCGAGGCACTTGGTAAAGCAGCTTTTTTTTCTGTCGGGGTGGTTGAGGACAAAATTGTGGCATATCAATGGAGTGATGTATATTCTGAACAAGGACATATAACTCGTCTGGCTACACATCCTGATTATCGCGGACAAGGAATCGGAGCCATTATGTTACATGATGCCATGCGAAGTTTGCTTGACCTGAACATAAAAATAGTGGGTCTAAACACTCAAGAAAGTAACACCGATTCACAACGACTGTATCAAAAATTTGGTTTTCAACAAGTGGGTGAACCTATTGGTGTTTATGAAAAAGCCATCATAAATGCAACATTTTCAGAGTTGTAGACTCCATGTATGTTTTTCGAATCATAGTGTACAACTTGCCTATCTGTTTTTCTTAATATACAATTGACTATCAAAAAATTCATGGTAATGGTGGTAGCAGTGATACATTACCACCATCGTGACAAGGTGTCAAATCTATGTTCAATCAAATTTCTTTAATGCAAACAGTATATCCAACCCATCAGGCTTTAGTTGAGACACTTAAAAATTTAACGGATGACCCATTGGAGTCAACAGGTTCCAACATGGTCATTTATCGCGGGTATCCAAAGGCTGATTTAATGATTATCGGCGAGGCACCTGGTGCCGAAGAAGATAAAATCGGTAAACCATTTGTGGGGCGTTCGGGGCAGTTGTTAGATAAAATTTTGCAAGCAGTTCACTTTAATATTGAAACAGATATATACATTACCAATACGCTTAAGCGACGGCCACCCAACAATCGTAATCCAAAGCAAGAAGAACTGGAATACTATTTTCCATTTTTAGCGGAGGAAATTCGTCTTGTTGACCCAAAGATAATTTTATTAGCTGGTAAATATGCCATGCTAACGATTTTACAGGAGAAACGGGGCATTACAAAGGTGCGTGGGCAATGGGTTGAACAAGGTGGACGTTGGGTCATGCCAATTTTTCACCCGGCATATCTCCTTCGTAACCCCCGAAAAACGCCTGGTTCACCAAAAGCATTGATGTGGGAGGATATTCGGGCGGTTAGAGCCAAGTATGATGAGTTACGAAATGATGGCGACGGTTAAAAACAATTTATTTATGACCAGTTGCAAAAAAATCAATGTTATGCTAAGATTTTTAGCTTGACAGTATAATATCGAGGAGGTTTTTTTCATAACACTTTTGAAAAGTTTTGAATCTGTAGCCGTGATTTCTAATCGCGTAACTCGCAATTGGAGATTGTAGCTACTACTGGATGGGCAAATGCTCATACTACATGTATGTTTAATTTTTAGTTAGGAGAATTTAATTATGCGTAAACGAAAAAACTATTTCTTTCTTATTTTATTTTTGTTAGCAGTGTTGACTATATTAATAACCACTGCTATGGCAGCACCTGCTCAACAAGAAAGCAAGGATATTGTTGATGTAGCTACTGCTGATGGACAATTAACAGTTTTTGTAAAGGCAATTCAACTTGCTAATTTATCTGAAACATTCAAAGGGGCAGGTCCATATACGGTCTTTGTTCCGAGCGATGCCGCCTTTGATAAATTACCAGCTGGCACTCTTACTACTTTGCTAACCGATAATGAAAAATTGACCCAAATGCTTCTTTCTCATGTGATGGATGGCAAAAAAACAAAAGCCGAAATAGTAGCCATGACGACTGCTAATGCATTATCGGGTCAACCTTTGACTATTTCTGCTGATGGAGACACGGTCAAGATTAATGAGGCAGTTATTACGATTGCTGATGTTCAAGCCTCAAATGGCATCATTCAGATAATTGATACTGTTTTGTTACCTTCTTCAACGTCAGAAGATTCAGCACCTGTTGCCACAGAGGCACCTGTTGCCACAGAAGCACCCGTTGCAACAGATACACCTGTTCCAGCAGTAGCAACAGATACACCTGCTCCCCAAAGTAGTGTTACAGGATGTGAAGATTATGTTGTCAAATCAGGAGACTGGTTAGGCAAAGTTGCCTTAGATTTCTTGGGTAGTGCTTTTGCTTTTAATGAAATTTTTGAAGCGACCAACAAGGCTGCTGAAACAGATAATCGTTATGACAAACTTGATTCAGTGGACATGTTAATAGTTGGACAAACTTTATGTGTCCCTAGTACAGAATCACCACAAAGTACACCTGAACCTGCTGTTACTATAGTCTCTACTTCGGTGGGAACTGCTACATTAGCAACTACTACCACGGTAGTAGCTACGGTTGCACCTACTTCTGTTTCTGTTGAAGATACAACTGAAACAATTGTTAGTATGCCTGTTGTGCCTGCTGGTAAAGCTATTTTGAAACTTGGTAATTATACCCTGGCAATTATGATTATCGCCTGAGCGGTGTTGGTAGAAATATTGATACTCCTGCTGGGGGCTTTGTCCTTAGTCCAGGTGAAGGTGCTATTTTAGATTGCATCCCTGACGCATGCTATTACACATCTGGTGAGGTGGTTGTGACAGAAGCAAGTATACCCGCAACACCAGAATCTGAAACAGTAGTATCAGAGCCTGTGGTAGTAACATCAGAACCTGTTATATCTTCAGCACCACAAACAGCAACAACAGTAGCAACAGCAGAAAATACTACGGAAGATACTACTACCGAAGAGTCAATATCTACCGCAACAAATGTGATAGATGATTTATCACTGGTACCTCCCACAGGAAAATCACGGCTATTTGTTTTCAACGAATTTAAGGAAGAACTGACTTTTACTATTGATGACCTGGAACATAAAATTCCTGTCAATGGTCAAATTCCTATTGATTTAGAGCCAGGTAAGTACACATACACCATTAGTATTCCAGGTGGGGCAGTAAATGGTAGCGTTGAAATGAGTGCGGATGAGAGTTGGGGAATCGGTGTCAGGAGTGATGGTGCCGTTTATAATCCTACACGGATTTATCCTAAAGAGTAGTTGAAATTTTACTTTGTCATTTTAATAGGTGCGGTTTTTTTACCGCACTTGCTAGACAAATTTTCCCGTTGTCATCCATTTCATCCAGGAGGATACGACCCTGTGCCATGATAGGAGTTTAGAGTTTAGGAGTCTGAATCCTAACCCCTAACTCTAAATTTCACGATTCTTTCACGTTTATTTGGTATAGTTACTATAGATACTTTTTTCCTTATCGTTTTCGGAGGTTTGTTATCGTGAAAAAAACAAAAATTAATAAGAAAAAGAAATCCTTAAAACATATTAAGGTTAAAACCGATGTGAAAGCAGGAGTTTACGTTGGATTGATTTTAGCTGCAGGCATGGGAAATGGTAGAGTAGGTACGCCCAACACATGAAGAACACGAGACCTAGTCTACTTTGAAACACCAAAAAATCGCTACAGTCTACATTAATTTCCATGACACATGACATATTTAATTTTGACCGTCGTTTCTTAATCCCAGAAGTTATCCAAACATCGGCAATGGATTGTGGTCCAGCCGCCTTGAAAGCCCTTTTGGGAGGATTTGACATTTCTGTTAGTTATGGTAGGCTTCGTGAGGCCTGCCAAACAGATGTTGATGGTACATCCATTGATGTCATGGAAGAGGTTGCCTATCAACTCGGCTTAGACATTGAGCAAGTTATTGTCCCTGTTGACCACCTTTTACTATCCGATTCGGAAAGTCTGCCCGCAATTGTTATTGTCCAATTACCAAATGGCTTAACACATTTTGTAGTGGTTTGGAGTAAAATTGGCTCTTTTGTCCAAGTGATGGACCCTGCTACTGGTCGTCGTTGGCCCAGTCAAAAACGATTTCTTGATGAACTGTATGTCCATGTCCATCCTATACCCAGTGATGTTTGGCGAGAATGGGCGGGGGATGATGGGTTTTGTGAGCCATTACGACATCGGCTAAGAACTATTGCAGGGGAACTAATAAATATAGAACCACTTATCGATGAGGCATTAGAAGATGATGTCTGGTATTCACTAGCCACCTTAGATGCAACTACCCGCATGATTGAGGCACTTATTCAGGCAAATGGACTTGAGCATGGTGAAGAAGCTGTCCGTGTCTTAAAACGTTTTTTCGAGCGTGTTCAAGCTGAAACACCTGGCGAAAGTAAACTTATCCCCGATATGTATTGGCTTGTTAAACCTAGCCATGATGATAAAGAAATACTCCTTATGAAAGGTGCAATCCTTGTTCGTGCTTTAGGACATTGTGCTCCTAATGAACTTCAAGATGTGCAAGAAGATGAGGAAGCACAAGAGGAAAATAAAAGTACACTCTCCCCTGAATTAATCGCCTCACTTAAAGAAGAATCTAGTCATCCCGAACAAGCAATTTTCAATGCCTTGCGAGAAGATGGGCTTTTAGCCCCGATTGCACTAACCTTCGCCCTTTTTCTAGCAACAACAGGGGTTGTCATTGAAGCATTGTTATTGCGTGGGCTTTTAGACATTGGTCAAAGTCTTAATCTGGTTGGGCAACGAATTGGAGCGATTAGTGCTTTATTTACTTTTTTGATTGCACTTGTCCTACTTGAATGGCCCATTTCTTCTATCATGTTTCGCATGGGGCGCCACTTAGAAATCCGCTTACGCATGGCATTACATAAAAAGATACCTCTGCTTGGCGACCGTTATTTTCATAGCCGTCTTACTTCGGACATGACTCAGCGAGCTTATGACTTACGTCAATTACGCACTTTGCCTACGCTCGGCATTAACTTTTTACGAGTCAGTTTTCAAATTGCCTTAACTGCGGTTGGGATTGCTTGGCTTGACATCTGGAATATTCCTCTCGCTATTTTAATGACCGTCGTTGCTATTAGTGTTGCATTTTTAGGACAACCTATTTTATTGGAGCAAGACCTTCGTCTTCGTACCCACATCGGGGCATTAAGCCGTTTTTATTTAGATGCCTTACTTGGTCTTATTCCCATCCGCACTCACCGAGCCGAGAAAGCAGTCCGCCGCCAACATGAAGACCTGCTAGTTGAGTGGTACCAAGCAGGCATGCGATTTTATAATATCGAAACTTTTTTTAATGTCTTTGAGGCATTGCTTGGTTCTCTGTTTGCGATATGGATTGTCTTTAGTTACATTTCACGAGGTGGTGAAGCAAGTAGCGTGTTACTCCTTTTTTATTGGGCTCTTAATTTACCAAACTTGGCAGAAGAGTTAGCAACCTTAGCTCAGCAATACCCAATTCAACGCAATAAAGTCCTTCGCTTAATTGAGCCACTTGATGCTCCTGAAGAAACAGAAGGTTTTAGCGACAATCAAACAAAAGAGACTACATCTGTTTCTTCCTCAAGTGAACTTAGCAAAGGCATGAACATAAATATGCAAGATGTAACTGTGCAAGCAGGTGGACATGTTATCTTGACAGATATTAATCTTGATATTAAATCAGGTGACCACATTGCTATTGTGGGTCCATCAGGAGCAGGTAAATCATCATTGGTAGGACTTTTGTTGGGCTGGTACCAATCATCTACAGGAAGTGTCATGGCTGATGGCATTAATCTAAAAAACAAATATCTGCATACCGTTCGCCGTCAAATTGCTTGGCTAGACCCTTCCGTTCAAATTTGGAACCGTTCTCTATTTGACAATTTACGCTACGGCACACATACAGACGATGAAGCATTAACTCAATTGCCAATTGAAAAAGCAAATCTTTTTGATATTTTAGAAAAGCTTCCCGACGGACTACAAACAGTTTTGGGGGAAAGCGGTGGGCTTGTCTCTGGTGGCGAAGGGCAACGTGTACGACTTGGGCGAGCATTATTTCGTAAGGGAGTACGATTAGCCATTTTAGATGAGCCATTTCGAGGACTTGACCGTGTTCAACGTCAAGAGTTATTAGTTAAATCCCGACAACATTGGAAAGACAACACATTGATTTTTATTTCCCATGATGTAAATGAAACAAAATCTTTTGGTCGAGTTATCGTCATTGAAAATGGTCGCCTAATTGAAGATGATACACCCGACAATCTCATTGCTCAAGCCAATTCACGTTATTTGGCATTATTGCAGGCAGAAGAAGCTGTGCGAAAAGGAATGTGGTCAACATCAAATTGGCGGCGTTTATGGTTGGCAAATGGCAAGGTAAGTGAGAGAAAAACAGAATGAAGGAGAAAAAATGACAAAACGACCGTTAACACGTCGCCAATTTTTAGTGCTGATGAGTATCTTTGCTTCCTTGCAAGCATGTAACATGCTTGGGCAGGATTCCCCTTCCCAAAATCAATTTTCGACCTCCATTCCTACTAATACAGCTACAGGAACACCGAATGATATGACATCTCCAACAAAATCAAGTCCATCAGAACCAACATCTACGCCAACACCTACTCCAACACCTACTCCTACACCAACACCTACTCCTACGCCAACACCTACTCCTACGCCAACACCTACTCCTACGCCATATCCACCTGGTCCCCCTAGTAAATTGGGACTTTTTATATCTCGATATGAAACACAAGTTCTTAATCTTATTCAAGCGGGTAAACCTGCCTTAGTATGCACTATCGAAATTGACCCAAATTTAGCTAAAGGTATCAAGGAATCATCCCCTAGTACAATTTTAATTGGTAGAATCATCTTAGATGAACAACTAGACCTAGATGCTGACCCAATTCCATTAGCTCATGCTTTTGTGAATAAATTGCTACCATTGGCAAGTGAATCAACCCGCCTGCAATATTTTGATGCCTGGCAAGCATACAATGAACCCGTAGCTGATACTCCTGATAAAATGAAACGGTTAGCTGATTTTGAAGCGGAACAAACTCGCCTTTTAGGTGAACAGGGTATACGTTCCGTTATTGGAAATTTCGCTACAGGTCATCCGCCATTAGAGTTATGGACACATTTTGCCCCTGCATTAGATGCTATTCGCCAGTATAATGGTTATCTTGGCTTGCATGAATATTCGGCTCCGACCATGCAATTTGGTTATGGGGCTTTACAATCTGGGGGAGGCGATGAAGGCGATGAGGGTTGGCTAACCATGCGCTATCGAAAAGTATATCGGCATCATTTGCAACCGATGGGATATGGCGATATTCAATCGTCCCGGGCCACCTGAAGCTAGAGGTTGGCAAGATTTCATACCGATGTGGTTAGCAAATGGACTTCGTGATGACCCGCCCGGAGTTTACATGGATCAACTTATATGGTATGACTCGGAATTATATAAAGATGACTATGTCAAGGGAGCCAGTATATTTATGGCGGGAGCTTATGATGATTGGAAATCATACGATATTCTTGGAAAAACAGCTGAGTTACTGACGCAATATTTGAGCGTTCATCAATAACAGTGCAGGACATGAACAAACTTAAATTTATTTTTATCATGTTTATCGTCATAATCTTTCTAGTCATTATAGGTTTACGACAATGGCTATTTGTTGATTTACCACACCCTGACCAGTTATACCAATATACCTCTGCCCCATCCACCAATATTTACGACAGGCATGGCATGCTTTTATATCAAATTAGTCACCCGCATCAGGGATACCATACTCCCCTAAGCATTGAGGTCATTCCTAGCAATTGCATTTTGGCAACGATTGCTACTGAAGATAACACTTTTTATCAAAATGCAGGCTTTGATACTTGGGCGATGATGCGAGCATTGGTCACGAATTTATGGCATGGAGAGATTGTCAGTGGAGCTAGTACGATTACCCAACAACTTTCCCGAAATTTGATGTTTACTTCAGAAGAACGAAGCGAAGTAAGTTTCAGTCGTAAATTGCGTGAGATTATCCTTGCGTGGCGATTGACGCAAACTTACAGTAAAGATGAAATTTTAACGCTTTACTTAAATGAAACGTACTACGGCAATTTCGCACATGGCTTAGAGGCGGCGAGTACTATTTATTTTGGTAAGGAAACGGCTGAACTTGATTTAGCCGAATGTGCATTATTAGCGGGATTGCCGCAAAGCCCAATTTATTACAACCCCCTAGAGAATTTAGCAACAGCTCAGACTCGCCAGCATGTTGTTTTGGATTTGATGGTCGAGCATGGGGCAGTTTCCATAGAAGAAGCAACTCTCGCCAAAGAAGAAAATTTGCGATTTGCCGCTATTCCTTTTCCGATTGAGGCACCGCATTTTGTCATGCATGTACGGAGCGAGTTAGAGGAACGATTTGGACGAGAGGCAATTTATACCGAAGGGTTACAGGTTCATACCACGCTTGACTTGAACATGCACAATGTAACTCAACAAATTGTACAACGTCAATTGGCAAAACTAAATGACCCTCTTCATGGTATTGACCACAATATTCGCAATGCGGGCGTGGTCATTCTCAAACCACAAACAGGTGAAATTTTCACCATGCTTGGCAGCCCTGATTATTTCAATCGGGCAATTGATGGTAATCTAAATACTACCGTTGCTTTGCGTCAACCAGGTTCGGCAATTAAACCGATTGCTTATGCCACAGCATTTGACCTCAATTTTGCTAGAAAATATGGTTATAAACCACTTACACCCGCCACCATGATGATGGATGTACGACAATCTTATGTTACCAAAGAAGGTGATGCTTATGTTCCTGAAAATTACGACCGCTTATGGCACGGACCTGTTTTATTACGACATGCATTAGCTTCTAGCTTTAACCTTATTGCTGTCAAAGTGCTAAACCATGTCGGCATAGAAGCCATGACACACACTGCTCGGCAGATGGGTATTACCACTTTTGATAATACTGATGATATTGGTTTATCTCTGACGTTGGGCGGGGAAGAAGTAAAGTTATTGGAATTAAGCTTTGCTTATGCCCTTTTTGTTAATGGTGGGCATCAAATTGAACCGCACACCATTTTGAAAATCACAAATGCAAATGGTGATGTACTTTATCAGTATCAACCGAAATTGGGAAAGCAGGTTTTAGATGAAACAACGGCTTATCTCATCACCGATATTTTAAGCGATAATTTTGCTAGAGCAAGTGCATTTGGGGAAAATAGCCCTTTACGACTGAAACGCCCTTCGGCAGCCAAGACTGGCACAACTACAAATTTTCGGGATAATTGGACGATTGGCTATACGCCTGACTTTGTGACAGGAGTATGGATTGGGAACACAGATAATGAACCCATGAAACATGTCACTGGAATTAGTGGTGCGGCACCGATATGGCATGCAGTCATGACAGCTATTCACAAAAACCTGCCTGTTCAATCATTTATTCAACCAAATAGGATTATTACTAAACGGGTATGTGCCGTTAATGGTTTGTTACCATCTGAAGGGTGTCAGCGAACCATTGAGGAAAAATTTATCGCTGGCACGCAACCGACCAAAGTTGATACATGGCACCAGCGTTTTAGTCTTGACAGCCGTAACGGCTTGCTTGCCACTGAACTATGTTCATCCGAATATGTCGTCAAACGTTGGTTTATCATGTATCCCGTTGAGGCAGAGGCATGGATGCAAAGTAATAATATTCGTTCTGCTCCAAATTCTTATTCTCCTCTTTGCCCATCAAATAGTGATAATGTTGAGCAGGTCAATCATATTCGTCCCATACACACCACCAAACCAATTCGATTCACTTCACCCGATGAAGGTACTGTTTACCAAATTTCGCCGAATATTCCCATTGATAGCCAAAAGATACCGATTGCCATCCAAATTACACCCCATGTAAAACCAGAGTCAGTACAGGTGTTTGTCAATGGAACTATGTTAATGCAGGATACTCAAACAATGTGGCAATTGACAACAGGACATTATCGTTTTGAGGCTGTCGGCATCAAACTGGATGGTGTTCAGGTACGTACAGTTGTTGAGATTGAGGTGCATTAAATATTACCTTATGTCCACTTATCAAATACCAATATCAATGTATGCTTGCCAAGTTTGCATGGCGGTTTTTTCCCATGTAAATGTGGAGGCTTGTTTATAGCCTTGCTCAACCATGCTTTTATAAAATTCATGGTCGGTTAGCAACTTTATAATTGCTTGGCTCAAGCCATCAACATCATCGGGAGCAATCAGTACACCCGCCGAATTTACCAATTCAGGAATCGATGACACATTGCTTGTTATAACTGGTGTGCCGCAGGACATTGCTTCTAAGACTGGTAAACCAAATCCTTCATAACGTGATTGGTAAACAAAAAGTTGAGCAGCCTGATACATCAAAGGTTTATCGGATTCATCAATCCAACCAGGTGTGACAATTGAGTCAGCGATGCCAAATTGATTGGCAGTTTTAAGAGGATTTGGGAAAAAGGGCGTATCTTGAGTCGGGATTTTTCCAGCTAGGACGAGGCGAAGACCTGTCAGGTTTTGAAAACCTGTAAAGTCTGTATTAGTGGTGATAACTTTTGCCCATGCTCGCAATAACACTGAAACATTTTTACGTACATCATAACCACCTATGTAAAGCACATAATTTTGAGGTAGATTATATTTACGTTTTAAGTACGACTGAATATCCGTTTTCTTAGGCGAGCCATAATGAGGAGCGGCTGCTAGATAAACGGTTCGTACTTTGTTAGACATTATGTGTAAATGGTGCAAAATATCCTGTCGGCTTGACTCCGAATCAGCTAAAATCAAATTTGCCCGTTTAGCCGCTACAGAAACCAATTTGGTGTATAATCTACCCATGACTCCTCCACGATATTCAGGCAAAACTATCGGGATTACATCATGAATAGTAGCCACCGTTGTTATCTTAGGAAACATGGCTGAACCAAAATAAGGCACATGAGCCACATCTGCTCCAATTTTGTTAGCCATGCTAGGAAAAACGACTTGTTCAAACCAGACTTTGTAGAGTTGGGCTTTAAGACCTGTCGGACTATTAAAAATCGGATAGTCCTTTGTAGAAATGATTTTAACATGGGGCTGATTTGGAATCTCTGTTTTTTCATAAGAACCATGTACTTTAGGAACAATCAACATCAATTGTAAATCAGGTGCTATTTTCCCCAAAGCGGAAACGAGATAATGTAAATACTGTCCGCTACCTGTGTTAATTTGGTGATAAAACCAACCGTTAATAGCAACGGTTAAATTAGAGGAGTTGGTCATGAATCTAAGGTTTTTAAGACCATATTTTTTCCTTACAGCACATGTAGTGGTAAGTTTTTTAGTCTTACCACTACAAACAGGCAGATGTCTGTTCTACATGATTTGTTTAATCTCCCCAAGTCACAGTCAACTTAGGACGATTTTGTTCATTCCAATCGGGGTCTTCTCCACTTTCATCACGGTGGCGGAATATAAAGCTAGACGGACATGGGTATCCCCTGTATTGTATGCCTCGTTGACTGCTTTGGAAACATCCCAATGCCATGCGGGTAAATCATCCCATAAATGGTCTGTGCCTTGCACGACATCAACAACACTTAGGGTGATATTCTCCACCGCTAAAGGAGCATTGTTCCAGTTAATTGTGGACTCATCCCAATCTTCGGCAATGCTCAATGCTTGAATATAAGATGGTTGTGCTTGACTTGGGTCAGAACCACCAAATTGATACATGGTCAGAGTGGCTGTGTAAATCGTTTTATCTGTCGGTATGCTGTCTATCGGAAATGTAAGATACACACGTGAGAAACATGGCCAATCAGCAATCTCTATTTGATTCTGAACAACCAAAGCACCACTGTTATCATAGTTTTTAACAGGCCATTCCGCCCAAAAATCCATGTATGAGCCATCTTCATTCATTCCACAGGTTGCACCTCCACCTACATGAGCATCAATGACTTCAGCATCATCCACAGCATTACGGATAGTTACCTCCCCTGTTTGAGTGATGTCAGGAGGCGTATATTCAGGCACTTCTGAACCTGTAAAATATAGTTGTCCCCAAGTATCTGGCTTTGTATCATCAAATGACTCTGGCCAAAGCATGTCAGGAATATTTGGGTTCGAACTGGAATGGTCATCTTTATCATGCAGTTTAAAAGCCACTCCCCATATTGTATCAGCGTCAGGTGGACCTGATAGTCCCAAATCAGTAAACGTCAAATAAAAGCTAATTTGCCAACCCTTATCTGCTTGTTGGTCATTTGGACCTCCATCGGAGCCACGCCAACCTGTATAGGTTTTGAATGATGTGTCTGCATCTATCCAATCTGAACCATCGCCAGTGTAGGTACGCTCGTAGTTTTCATTTGGATTGTTATCAAGCCGAAACTGCCCTACGAAAAGATGACTATTACTATTAGGAACATCACCAGTATTACCATCTAAATTAATGTAAAAGGAAGCGGCATCCCATTCGGTAAGTGCATCTTGATCCATTGCAACATCTGATGTTAGAAAACGGTCAAAGGCTGTCAGAGTAACACGTAACACATTTGGACTGTGACCAACACGTACATTTACAAAGTTACTCCCATCGTCTATTTCTCCAAACCATGCAATCGCTAACTTTTGGAAATTGCCTTCATCAGAAGTATGTGGTAAAGATGGTACATTGATACGACGTGTAACTGTCTCTGTAGCAGGAGTAGGTGTGGCAGTAGGAGTTTCACCACCGTCACTTGTTGCTGTGGGTATCGGTGTATTGGTTGCTGTTCCTGAACTATCACCGATGGCAACAATTGCTTGCGGTGTGAGGCGGCCGGTCAAGTCACTTTCGATAATCGCCTCATTGACCAAATCATAAGCGGGTGCCACTGCTTTTTGTGAACTATTAATGCTCTTCAAAATCAATGGTATGTAATTTCTAATCAAGGCTTCAACTTCGGGATAACGGGTAATTTCCGATACCGAGTCTGACCAGATAACTGCTGATTGTTCTGTGTAAATATCGGGGTCATTCACTTCAACACGATATGTTACGACGGCAATATTTTCCTGAACAACTTCCACTTTTTGAGCAGTTTTGACTCCCTGCCAATTTAATGTTGGAGCATTGCTATCATTTATCGTTCCCGATGTTGCCTGCATGGAGCCTTCAATGTATGTTGCTCCAGGTGGGACAGCATCTCTCATGTACACAGTTTCACCAGAGGCAATGTTATTGCCCTTAATCTCGACGGTGTATTCCACAATCGTTTTTGCCCATTTGACACTATCATCCAAATCACCATCACCGCTACCGGATGTCGCCGTAGCTAAAGGTGTACCACTTGAACTAGTAGCCGTTGGGGTTGCAGTGTCTCCTTGACTGGTAGCCGTTGGGGTCGCAGTGTCTCCTTGACTAGTAGCCGTTGGGGTTGCAGTGTCTCCTTGACTGGTAGCTGTTGGGGTCGCAGTTTCACTGGCACCTTCAACTACTGCCGAAAAGTTAATTGCTATTTCAGGCGTACCGTTCATGACTCCCGACCATGTTAAAACGGTTGTGTCGCTATCATCAGTCGTTCCCGAAGGAGCAGTCAATGAATCAGCTACATAAACCAAACCATCGGGCAGATTATCGGTCATGGTTACAGTACTACTGAATGGGTCACCAGTATTTTTAATGGTGATGATGTAATCAATCGTATCCCCAACTTGAGCATTAGCAACGGAAGCGACTTTGTTACTTTGGCTCAAATCAGGTTGACTAACAGGCTCGCCACCCGTACTGGATTCGATAACGGCAACCAATTTTTGCATGTAAAGCAAATCTGCTTTGCGGTCTGGGGCATCTAAATAGCCCTTGAGGGTACTGGTTGAATCGCCCAATGCATAAGCATGGAGCATGAAATTTGTCCATGACATTTCGGGTGGAGCATAAGCGTTTTCACCATGACTGAATGCGGGTGCTGTCAACCACCACATGGGAACATCCTTAGCTATTTGTTCGGTATAAGTTCGCACAGATGATTGAGCATTATCGTTCAAAAATATGCCAATATCCCGATTGAAATGTAAACAAATTGGATTTCGGATGTATTTACTTTCATTGACATCTTGCTCTTGTTCACCAAAGAAGAAAATTGAAGTAGTATAACCATGCCCCGTCAGTACTTCATCTGGATAATTTGTTTCGGCAGTTGATAAAAATGTATCAAAATTTGTTGCCCCAGCAATATTACTGTCAACAAAAGAAATAGCATCATTGTAATCATCAGTTTCACCAAGTTGGTTAGCAATACGAGCAAAGCCAATAGCGGCAGCTAATTCAGGGTAACTACTAATACTCCCACGATTTTTTAAGTCATCGGTGTAAATTGATTTAATTGTTGAATATCTGTCTGTAACGTAACTCCAATCATTAGTGTTATATGAATAAAGCCACATCACATACATGATTGCGGGATGAACTTCGGGCCAATGTGGCCACCAACCAATTTTCTGGTCAGGATTTGGAACGTAATATTCTCGACTTGCTCCAACTAATGTGGAAGCTGTTCCATCAAAAGCCCCTTCCTCAAACATATAGAACTTAGTTGATAGAGGAGAGTAGGTTTGCATGTGATTATCAAGATATGTTTTGACATCTTGTTGCAGTGAAGGGGAAACATAAGGATATATCAAACTAAGAGTATAGATTGTTTCCATAGGAGTAAGATAAAATGTGATGGATTTTTTACCGTAGGCATCCTTTCCTCCTAAGCCAATAAAATAAAATGTCGGAGCCCAATGTCCCTCTGTGACTGTAACCATCTCATTCACTTTTTCTTCGAGTTCTAGTTGAATATCTTGCGTTTCAGCAGTAATATCAACAGGTTGTGGAATGTTGTCAATATAAGTATTATTTATTTGAGGTGGTGCAAATCCAACCATAAAAAAACTACTTATGATTAAAAGACACAAGATTTTATATTTCATCGTATAACCCCCTTTGCAACTACAAGTGTATGATAATTAAGAATGTAAAACTTATCACCAACGACGGCAGCCGGACGGCTACTATCATTGCCATCGCTTGATAATTCGGCAAAAATGTTGTCGTAATCAACAACCCAATAATTTTGTTCACCAGGAAAAATGTCAACGGGTGCATCAAAATATTCATAACCCGTTCCTTCAATGACTGTAGAAAAAGGAATGAGCGTTTCATTAGCTGTATCTAAGCCCATTGCACCACGTGAGGCGTATTGATAAATGACATCACCCGTTCGCATTAAGCCTGTTGATTCATCAGAGATAAATCGGCTTTTATATGTACCGCATACATCCCAATCATGCCAATCTCCTTCGAACACATTGTCATGGTCACAACGGTCAACAGTAATAATATCACCAGTGGTTAAATCAAGTTCACCTGTGTACAAGGCACTATTCGTCGTTGGTCCATGGCGTGCTGGCTCACCAAATGAGCGCCGATAAACAATATTGGCGTTTCCATTAGGTAATAACACAGGTTGACAATGAGGAGATAAGGCTCCACCAGAAGCATACATTATCGGGGGTGTGAATGCTACTTGACCCGTTTCTTGGTCAATTACATGCACTGGCTGACGATAAGGTAATCTATCAAAATAATCAAGGATGACAGCTTTTTGAGCCGCCCAACCTTTATTATAAGTTACATCATAATAATCAGGATTTTCCTTGAACATGTCTGTTCCATTCAATAAAGGTATATGATGATCCATTAGCAAAACTGGAGTAAGAATAACTTTGCCATGTCCTGCTACCGTCCATCTATCACGAAATCCTTGAGCAGGGATTTGAATGTTCCACACTTCTGCACCGTCTTCAGCGTTTACGGCATAGACTTTAGAATCCATGCCTCCGAAGAAAACTTTACCATTATCATGAGCAGCGGTATCATAAATCGGCACGCCAATGTCATACGACCATAATTCTGTTCCATCTTCTTGATTTAAGGCATACATTTTACCATCAGATGAACCCATGATTACTTTGGTATCCACTAACAGAGGGGCGGTTTTGACTGTGCTACCCGTTTCAAATCGCCAGACAAGAGAACCATCACTAGCATTTAGGGCGTAGATATAATGGTCTGTTGAACCAAAAAAAACTTTGCCATCGGCATACCCTGCCGAGTTGACCAAACCGCCTTCTGTTTGGTATGACCATGCTGTTGTGCCATCAGATGCACTTAGTGCATAGAGTGACTTATCATTTGAAGGGAGAAAAATTAGACTGTCGGCAACAATAGCTTGCACACGATGGGAAATAGGAAAGAGTGAATCTAACCCATCAGATGTGTATTCTTCTACCATGCTACGTCGCCATAGAACTTCATACGGACCACCCACAGTATGAGATAAATATCCTGAACGATTAGCATCATACTGCACTTGAGGCCATGAAGTATTTGACTTCATACTTTCTTGTTTAGAACTAGGTAATGCCTTCAATTCATCATCTTGTTCAAAGTATGTTTGCCAAGTGGAAAAAATAATAATAGATACGAAGAGAAAAAACAACACCAATATTATTGAGGTTAGTTTTCTCAAAATGTTCAAATATGCCATAAAATCTCCTTTTTAATTTTGGCACTATTCGTAGAAA
>NBMH01000167.1 GCA_002084875.1 Anaerolineaceae bacterium 4572_78
CTCCCGCCCATGTCAATCCAAAATGAAATCGTCGCTGACATAACTGCCATGCGTGAGCAGGCAAAACAATTGCAAGCGGAATCGGTGGCATGTGTCGAAGCGGCGAAGGCGGAGATGGAGGTCAAACTTGGAGGGTCAAAGCAAGCTTTGACCCTCCAGGGAGAAATTAAGATATGCCAAATAAATACATTATCCCCGATGGGATAGCTACAATTGAAATAATCATCCGCCGTTCTCGCTTTATTTCCAATGCTGGTTATACTTCAACTATTGAAAATGCTAAGGCGTTTATCGCGGATGCCAAAACGGAACATCCAACCGCTTCGCATTATGTTTATGCCTTTGCCATTGGGCATGGAAGCTCGGTGACGCATGGCATGAGTGATGCTGGCGAACCTAGTAATACGGCGGGTAAACCAACCTTAGCCGTAGTCAAGGGGAGTGGCTTAGCAGATATTACCGTAGTTACCACTCGTTATTTCGGTGGCACAAAACTTGGTAAGGGCGGCTTAATAAAAGCGTATACTGAATCAGCCCAAATTGTTTTGGCTGAACTGCCCCGCATAGAAAAGATTGAAAAGGTTACAGTTAAAATTAATGTGCCTTACAATCTTTATGAACGGGTAAAGTTGGCAATAAATCATCATGGTGGTAAAATTACTGTAGAAGATTTTGGCGTATCAATTATGATGATAATAGACTTACCAAAATCAAGTTTGCTTTTATTTGAGGAATCTATTTCAGAGATGAGTTCAGGACGATTACATGTCTACAAAATCCAATAAACATAAATCACAAAAAACAGAACGGTTACAAAAATACATGGCTCGGGCGGGAGTGGCTTCCCGACGGGCATCGGAAAAAATGATTGAAAATGGGCGAGTACAGGTCAATGGTCGCACCATCACCGAAATGGGGGTTAAGGTTAATCCTCAACGGGATAAGGTGATGGTTGACGGAAAGCCGATTAAACTTGCAAAAAATTCAGCGGTTTACATCATGCTGTATAAACCTCGTTATATTATTTCAAGTACCAAAGATAATGAGCATGGTCGAAGAACTGTCATGGATTGTGTAAAGATAGATGAACGACTTTATCCTGTCGGGCGGCTTGATTATAAAAGTGAAGGCTTAATTTTGCTGACCAATGATGGAAATCTGACTCACAAATTAACCCACCCATCATTTAACCATGAACGGGAATATCATGTTTTATTAGAAGAGCATCCTAGTCAAGATACATTGCGACGCTGGAGAAAAGGAGGCTTTGAAGTTGATGGCAAACCTGTTCAACCAATGAATGTTGTACCGATTTCTTCTGACAGACCAGGTTGGTTGCGTGTTATCCTGAAAGAAGGACGCAATCGTCAAATTCGGAAAATTGCCGAAATACTTAATAACCATGTCATAGGTCTAAATCGAGTGCGTTTCGGTACATTGAAAATCGGTAATTTGAAACCAGGTGCATGGCGACATTTGACTCAACGCGAAGTCATTGCTTTGAAAATGTCAGTGAAACATCAATAATGAGTGATAAGCCTGGAGGGTCAAAACTTGCTTTGACCCTCCATGACTAAGCTCCATTTGAATAAGGAAAATGATGAAAACAAAATACAAAACAATTGCTATTGATGGACCGGCAGGGTCAGGTAAAAGTACGATTGCCAACGAATTAGCAAAACGACATGGTTATCTTTACCTTGATACAGGGGTGATGTATCGAGCTGTAACTTGGGCAGTTTTAGAAAATAACATACCTGTTGTCGATGAAGATGCTGTAACAGTTGTGGCTCAAGAAATATCATTAAAAATACTGGCACCAACTGTCGATGATGGACGGGAATATACGGTCATGGTCGCTGATGCTGATGTGACATGGCTCATTCGCCAGGAAAATGTCAATGCTAATGTTGCCCTTGTTTCGTCATACCGACAAGTACGATATTTTCTAACAGAAAAACAACGACAAATCGCACATGGCATACCAATTATAATGGTAGGACGTGACATAGGCACAGTAGTTTTACCAGATGCCGACCTGAAAATTTTTCTGGAGGCTTCTCCCGAAGTGCGAGCAGAACGCCGTTATAAGCAAAATATCAAGCATGGTAAATCAATAACGTTTGAGGAATCATTGGCGGGAATTATCGAGCGTGATAAACAAGACCGTGAAAAGCAGATTGGAGCCATGATACAGGCAGAAGATGCAGTGATTATTGATACCAATGATTTGACTATTGAAGAGGTTCTTACTAAAATTGACAGGCTATAAATTTGTTTTACATAACACGGGTATTTTACGTGTTTTAACGTAGACGCATTAAAATTGTTCCTACTCCAAAAAAGAGAAGAATACCAATGGTTATTAAGCCATAAAAGCCTGTGCCGAGTATAAAAAGATTAAAAAGAGCAACGGCGATAGCAGGTATGACAAAGCAGGCAACAACCACCTTTGCCAAATGTCGTGAGCGTCTCCTTTGTACACCCCGACGGACTGCCTCGGCAATAAATGCCGCTACTGTCGGAGCCAAGAGGAATGATATTAGCCATGAAAACCAGCCAATGTAACCAATGATATAGGCAAAAATAAAAACAGTAATGCATGACAGCGGTAACGAAATTGCAATGGCGATAATGTAATCATTAGTTGTGCCATCAAAAAATTTGTCTTGTCGCTGGTACAAACATTCAGGACATATATAACCAACGGGGGTATGATTAGCACATTTGATACAAATATAACGGTCACAGTGTATACAACGTAATCCTGTTTCTTTATCAAGATGACGGTAACATACGGTTGATTCTGTGTTCAATTTTTCTTCTGTCATTATTTATTACCTTGTGCGGTAATGAAACTGCACCTACTTATGTGGCAAACCTAGACGCTCCATTAACGATTTATAAAAATATGTGTTTTTCTCGAAACGCAGAAATCGGCTTATTTGTGAGCTGGCAGAGACTTCAACTGTGTCGTTATGTCTCAGTTCAACATCAACCTGACCATCTGCGGTAAGGACGGCATGATAATCGCTATTTATAACCAATTTTATATTGTCGCCCGGCGACAACACGATTGCCCGTTCCAAGCAAAGGTGCGGGGCAACGGGAATCAGCAAAAAATTTTTTAGTTCTGGTGGTAAAATCGGACCGCCAGCCGCTAAGGCATATCCTGTTGAACCTGTTGGAGTAGAGATAACCATTCCATCAGCCGTGTAGGTTGTTAAGTAGCTATCGTTGATAAAAGTTGCTAGACGAATGACTCTAGCTAGTCCTACCCGATTAACAGCAAAATCATTCAATGCTTGATATTGTCCAAGTAAGTGTTTGTTACGATAACATGCTGCTTGAATGACAAGTCTTTTTTCGATTTGGTATGAACCTGTCAACATCAGTTCAAATTTTTCCATCCATTCCGATGGTTCAATTTCTGTTAGAAATCCAACTTTTCCCAAATTCACACCGAGAACAGGTATCTCATATTGCCAAGCTATTCGTGCCGCCCGCAACATAGAACCCACGTGATTGCGGTAGCTTAGGATGATAAAATAATCCGATACGCTTAAAGTTTAGAGATTGTGTCATGATTGAAATGTCTCTATTTATCAAACTTCACATTTCGATAAATCTTTTGCACTCCTTTCATTTTTCATTGTACACTATTTTTCCAGAAAAGGAAAATTTTTGCATGTTTTTGAAAACTACGGTTATGGTCCTACACAAACTATATCCGCTTCGTTTGTCTAATTATCACTTTGCTTTTATTATGAAGATGATTTGTAAAACACATAGAAATTCAATTTTTCCAAAAAGTTAAATTTCTTTGAATTTCTAATAATTAAATTTGATTTAAAAAGGACTTTCCATGAAAATAATTGTTGTTGGTACAGGATTTGTTGGATTAACTCATGCAGCGGTTCTCTCTGAATCGGGTCATAAAGTTTATGCCTATGACATTGATAAGGAGAAAATTGATGCTTATAATAGTGGTAAGCGAGAAAAGATAGAACGTTATGTACATGAGCCTGGTTTAGCCTCTATAATTCAAGATACGCTAAATCGTTATCTCTTTTTTGTTGATAACATTGAAGATATTATCGAGGGAACACAAGCAATATTTCTGTGTTTACCGACACCACCAAATTTAGACGGCTCAACCGATTTAAGCTATTACAAAAATGCAGTTCATCTTCTGGGAGAACGATTAGCAAAACGGACTGACCAAGAGAGAGTGGTGCTGATAAATAAAAGTACAGTACCTGTCGGTACTGCTCGGATGTTGCAAGGGATTTTGGATGAGCACGCCGTGCCAAATTTTGGTGTTGCTTCCAATCCCGAATTTTTGCCCGAAGGGGATGCGGTCGAACGTTCACGCAAGCCCGACCGCATCGTTGTCGGTGCTGATACAGAAAAGGATTTTGCCATCCTGCGTCGGACATATTCCCGATTTGTCAACCATGTGCGAATTTCTTACATCGAAACAACACCTGAAACGGCAGAATCAATTAAGTACGTTGCCAATACCCTTTTACTAACTTATATTTCCTTCTGGAATGGGGTAGGAGCTAGATTAGGTGAAACCCTTGATAATCTTGACATGGAAGACCTCAAACGAGGTGTGACTTCAGATAGTCGCATTAGTAAATGGGGGTCTTATGTCAGTAATGGAGCAGGCGGTAGTTGTTTTGGCAAAGATATTCAATCGCTCATCTATCAACTTCGTAGCCGTCATCAACCCACTGAATTGCTTGAACAGGTTTATCATATCAACGAATTTCAAAAGAAATATTTGGTAGATAGAGCCATCAATGAAGCGGGTTTTAATTTTAATAACAAAACAGTTGCCTTACTTGGTTTGGCATTTAAAAAACAAACCAATGACATGCGCGACTCTTCATCTTTGGTCGTAGTAGAGAGATTATTATCGCATGGTGTGAAATCTATTCGAGCCTATGACCCACTTGCTACAGAAGAAGCAAAACACTATTTTGACCCGAATAAAAATAGTTTATTCGATAAAATTTCATACCATGACTCTGTACACTCTGCTCTTGAAGGAAGTGATGCCTTGTTTATCACAACTGATTGGGAGGAGTTTCGAGCCTTAGCTGATACTATTCAAGACAGTGTCAAACCTCCTTATCTGGTGATTGATGGACGACGAATGATTGTAAATTATCGCTCTCTGATAGTAGCAGGTTATACTTATTTAGCCGTTGGTTCAAAATTATAATTGACAGTCATCTGGAGGGTCAAGGCTTGCTTTGACGCTCCAGTGAACCTTGTCCAATCATAAATGGGAGATGAATTATGAAAATCCGAGCCATTACATTATTTCAGACTGTTAGTTGGCCCTTTGATAAAAACTTTATTACTAATGCCAGCCATTTTCTTAAATCTGCAAAAAAAGGACTGGAGAAAAGCGGCTATGAAGTGCAGTCACTTCGCTTGGCAACTCAACCTTTTCCTCAAATTGTTGATACCACCAACCTTGCGGAAACCCAAAATTTTGTTCAATATTTGGAAAAGCAATTAACCAATGCGGGCATAGATTATATCTCTATCGGCCCCGTTTTAGCCGATAATCCCGATAGTGACCTAACACCTATTCAAATCATCCCTGATATTATTGAGCATACTACAAAAGTTTTTGCATCTGTATTAGTCTCTTCTGTTTTGAATGGGATTAATTTAACCGCTATTCAGGAAACCGCTAATGTCATTCATAAAATTGGACAAAATACATCTGATGGGTTCGGTAATTTACAATTTGCAATGTTGGCAAATGTAGCACCACGTTGTCCATTTTTCCCAGCTGCTTATCAACAAGGTGACCGTTCATCATTTGGATTTGCCTTAGAAGGAGCAGATTTAGCGGTTCAAGTTTTTGAACAGGCAAAAACCTTGAAGGAAGCTGGAGATAATCTTGTTGATACACTTAATAAGCATGCTGTACAATTACGTCGAGTTGTTGATGATTTGGTAGATGAACATTTGCTACCATTTGCGGGCGTTGATTGTTCACTTGCTCCATTTCCTGAAACGCAAAAATCAATTGCTCAAGCTATCGAAAATTTAGGTGTTTCCAAATTTGGCGGGTACGGAACATTATTTGCCACAGCATTTCTTACAAATTGTCTTAAACGTGTTAATGTTCCACATGTGGGGTACAAAGGGGTAATGTATCCCGTCCTAGAAGATAACATTCTTGCTCAACGGGGAATCGAAGGGGCATACACTATTCAAGATTTATTGCTTTATTCAGCTGTATGTGGCATTGGAGTAGATACTGTTCCTATCGCTGGTGATACATCACCTGAACAGATTGCCTCACATCTTCTCGATGTTGCCACCCTAGCCATTTCATTAGATAAACCGCTTTCAGTGCGTTTGCTACCCGTACCTAATCTCAAGGAGGGTGATTTGACTAGCTATGATTTCGAGTATTTCGCTAAAAGCAAGGTCTTTTCATTAAAAGAAGCAACTGCTTCTGAAATCTTTAAGCATAACAGTTTTGTCAAATTTTAATAATAATCCGTAGCCGCAATTTCCAATTGCGAGGCTTGAGTGCTTGCCCCGCATCTACTAGGAGTATCCACACCTCACAAGGAACATGCATGCCACACTATAGGTGGATAGTAGGGCTGTTTAATGCTAAAACAACAACATGGCTTGGGATACTTTTCGACGGAGCGAAAAAGCTCGCTTTTTCATGTCAAAGCGAGCTTTGACCCTCCAATTGATATTGTCACAAAATATAAAAAACAAAAAAATAAAAGGAGGAAATAATGACAAATAATCGTTATCTTAATTCGCTTTACATTGAAAATTTCCGAGCATTCAAACGGCTGGAAATCAAACAACTTGGGCAAATCAACCTCATCACGGGGAAGAATAATGTCGGTAAGACATGCTTGCTTGAGACGATTTGGTTGTATGCCAGTGATGGCGACCCGCATGTGATTCAAGAAATTTTGAAGAATCGCGGCGAGTTGGAAAATGGTATTAAATCAGTTAAACATTTTTTCCATGCTGATTCATGTTTGAGCAAATTTGAGACGATTGACCAAAAGCAAGGATTTTACATGGGAATTGATAATATTATAACTAGCTTGATTATAGCCAATGTTCCTTTATCGATAAGCAAAGATGGCAAAATAAACCATCCGCCACCACCAGATAAAATAAATGAAATAGTTTATCGCAAAAATTTGTTTAGAATTGCTAGAAATGACCTTACAGGAACAACAACGCATCAATTTGTCTCAAGCAAAGGCATAAGTCATGAAAAAATTGTCAATCTGTGGAAGGAAGTAGATTTTACCGACCTAGAAGATGACATCAAACATGCCTTACAAGTCATCGAGCCAAATGTAAGAACAGTTGGTTTAGACGTAAAAACTCTAGCTCCTACAGTTCGTGTAGGCAATAAACGCTGGATTATCTCCTCACTTGGCGGAGGCATGAACCGCACTTTTGAAATGGCACTTGCTTTGGTTAATGCCAAAGACGGTTTTCTCATGATTGATGAAATCGAAAATGGCTTGTTCTATGAAGTTCAACCCATGATTTGGAATTTTATTTTTGAAGTCGCCAAACGCCTAAATGTGCAGGTTTTTGTAACCACGCATGGCAAAGATGCAATTGAGGCATTTGATGAAGCCAATCGTGAGCATGAAGATGTGAAAGGCATGATGATTAGTTTGCGACATGTTAATAATAAGCCTGGCGAAGTTGTTGGTATTACATTTGATACCGAAGAAATTGAATATATGGTTGATACTGATTTGGAGGTGCGTTAATGGCAAAAGTAAACAAAAGCAATGTTTTACTTGTTGAAGGTAACGATGATAAACATGTGATTATTCATTTCCTAAAACGTTATTTAAATATTGAAAAAGTTGAAGCATTGGCTAATATTCGAGATGTTGGTGGAAAAAGTAATCTTTTTAATGAAAAATTTTTAGGAGAGGAATTAAAGTCCTTTAAATTACAACGACTTGGCATTGTCATCGATTCAGATGAATTAAATCCTGTTGAAAATATTTCCGCAAATTGGGTGAAGCTTCGAGATTTAATGAAACGATTGGGCATGAATCCACCCGACATACCAAATTCAAATGGTGTGATTTTTAAATTCAAATCTGAATATGATACTGTAATCAAAGTTGGTATATGGGTCATGCCAAATAATGAATCTGTCGGAGCAATCGAGAATTTCTTACTCGAATTGATTCCTCATGATGATGAATTTATTGAACATGTAAAAACGTGTTTAGAACATGTCGAGCCGCATGCAAAAACTAATCGTAGAACATGGCTACCCAAAGCTCAAATGCGTACATGGTTAGCTTGGCAAAAGGAGCCTGGCAAAGTAATTTCGTAACTTCTAAAGGAAACCATCATAAATTACACCTTTTTCATCAAAAAATCCTGCATTTTCCTTAGAATTTCATCAGAACTTTTTTAACATTTTATGCTATAATAATCATAGTGGCAATGCCACCCAGAAATTCAATTCCCAAAAAATTGAATTTCTAAAAAACCTTGACATATTTTATTTTCTGTGATACACTAACTTGCTTATCAACGTACACTAACAACCCAACAACGATTCAAACTTATGTTTCGTAAATCACGTGAAATTGCGGAGGTACTACTAAGACATGGACACCGAAAGCCTGTTGAAATCATTAAACGTTCATAATGTCCGTTATGTTGTGATTGGAGCTACTGCTTTTCCTGTTCATGGTTACGCACGGGCTACCCTTGATATTGATATTTTCATTGAACCGACTCCCGAAAATGCTCAAAGAACACTCGCCTCTTTAAGTAATTTTGGATATGATATGACAGATATTGATATAAAAATTATCCTTACTAAGAAATTACTAATTCGCCAATATATTCTGGAAACTGATATTCATCCTTTCGTAGCCGGAGTCACTTTTGAAGAAGTTTGGCACAGTCGAGTCGAGGACAAAATCGGTCAAACTCCTGCTAACTTTGCTAGTTTGGATGACTTAATCCGCATGAAGAAAGCGGCCGGTCGTCCCAAAGACTTAGAAGATTTACGGGTACTGATGAAATTGAAGCATGCCAC
>NBMH01000019.1 GCA_002084875.1 Anaerolineaceae bacterium 4572_78
AAGGGCATATTGCAATTGTATGAACAGTATGTGCATAAAAATGATGATTGGCTTTTCCGTGAGGCTCCTCGTCGTAAAACTGATTTTCGTATCATGGAGGCAACCTATCATTTCAATTTGTTCATGTACTTGAGCAAGTTCATACGGAAGCGTGGTGGACAGGTAATTCCTGAATTTCCAACGGGCAATGGCAAGGTTGATTTGATTATTCGACATGGTGGCAAAGTCCATGCTATTGAAGTAAAGAGTTTCAGTGATGCCTACGAATTGAAAAAAGGAATCACTCAAGTAGCCGAATACGGCAAGCAACTTGGCTTAAGTGAAATAGTCCTAGCTCAGTTTGTAGAAAATATCCCGTCTGATTTTCGGCAAAAGCATGAGGTGATTGAAATGAAATGGATGAGGAAACAGGCGTAACTGTGGAGGTTGTTTTTGTGGATGTGATTCAGCCACGATAAAAGACCTGACAGATTACACGATATTTACCAATCCGCAATTCCCACTATGCAACATCATTAGAACGCATCCGAAAACGATTACATGTTTTAACAGTTGGCTCATATTTGAGTTGTGTTTCAATTTCTGAAATAATTTTCTTTTGTTCAAACTTTTTGAAATATCTTAAAACTAAATTGAATTACTTATTTCTTGACTCTGAAACGGGTTCGTATATCATTATCAACGTGTTGAAACATGTTTTTCACACTAGCCTGCAATTCATTCGTAGGCTAAGTATGTAGGAGGTACTTTTTGTACGCATTAATCTTAGCGGGTGGTGTCGGCACGCGCCTTTGGCCCAAAAGCCGTAAGGCACTACCTAAACAATTTTTGAATTTAACTGGCACTGAAACTATGATTCAAACCAGTGTCCGTCGTATTTTGCCGCTCATCCCACCTGAAAATATTTTTGTAGCAACGGGTGAGCGATATGTAAATTTAGTCCGAAAACAATTGCAAATGCTACCTGAAAAAAATATTGTAGCTGAAATCAGTGGTAAAAATACTGCTCCTGCTATCGGTTTGGGAGCACTGCACATTGCCCGTAATGACAAAGCAACTGGAGCAATAGAGCGAAAAAGTGATTCAAAGGCGACGATGGCAGTTTTAACGGCTGACCACATCATTCCTGATGAAGATACATTTCGGCATGCCTTGCAAGCGGCGTTTGATGTAGCTGAAACAGGTAAACTTGTTACATTAGGTATCACACCGACGTATCCTGCCACAGGTTATGGTTATATTCAGCGAGGGAATGAAACAGGTATATACCAAAATCAGACAGTTTATCAAGTAGAGCAGTTTTTGGAAAAACCAAACTTAATTACCGCTCAGCAATTTTGCGATAGTGGCAATCATTACTGGAATAGTGGCATGTTTATATGGCAAGTCAAGACATTTTTCACTGCTATCAAAGAACACATGCCAACATTATCAAACAAATTAGATGAACTCAAATCGGTTATTTTTGATGGAGACCGTGAGACAACTGTCAAGATTTGGCAATCAATCAGACCCGAAAGTATTGATTTTGGTTTGATGGAAAAGGTTAACAATGTCGTTGTGGTACCTCTCAAATCAGGTTGGAATGATGTTGGTAGTTGGACGGCTTTGTATGAGGAACTACAAAAAACATCAGGTGAAAATGTTGTGGTTGATGCCGAACTTATCAGCATTGATTCACATGACATTTTTATACATGGCACTGGAAAGTTAGTAGCTACCATCGGTTTGCAGAATGTGGCTATTATCGAGACTGATGATGCACTTTTGGTATGTTCTCTTGATAAAACACAAGACGTTAAACATATTGTTAATCAATTGAAAGAACAACACAAAACTACTTATTTATAATTCATGTAGTACATGAAATCATTATCAAAATTGAGGTAAAAATATGAGCGAGGAAAAAACAATTGCTTACTGCATGAAATGCAAAGCAAAACGAGAAATGTCGACTGAAGAAGCGGTTTACACTGCCAATGGTTCACCAGCAACACGAGGTGTGTGTAGTGTCTGTAGTTGTACCATGTTTAGAATGGGGCGTACAGAGGCTCATGACTCTATTCCTAAACCTGCTAAACAACCGACCAAAAAAAAAAGCAAAAAAAAGTAACTAAGACAAAACGGAAAAAGTCAAAATCGAACAAAAAATTAGTCATTGTCGAGTCTCCTGCAAAGGCAAGGACAATTAGTAAGTTTCTAGGGCGAGGCTATGTGGTAAAAGCAAGTGTGGGACATGTTCGAGATTTGCTTCGCTCAAAATTGTCGGTTGATGTCGAAAATGATTTTGCTCCTACATATCGAGTCCCAAATGAAAAGAGGGAGCTTGTTAAAGAGTTGAAAGAGGATGTAGCCGATGCTACTGAAGTATACCTAGCAACGGATTCTGACCGTGAAGGTGAGGCAATTGCTTGGCATTTGATGGAATCAACTAACATGGATGCGGCTCATACTCAACGAGTGATTTTCCATGAAATTACACGTCAGGCGATTTCGCATGCCTTTGATAATCCATGTAATCTTGACATGAATCGGGTCAATGCTCAGCAAGCACGACGTATCTTAGACCGATTGGTCGGCTACAAAATTAGCCCCCTCCTATGGCGGAGAGTACAAAGCCGTACCAGTGCTGGGCGTGTTCAGAGTGTTGCTTTGCGTCTAATTTGTGAACGTGAAGTTAAAATTGATGAGTTTGTTTCGGTTGAATATTGGACAATAAAATCAAAGTTTAGCAAGCAGGCTCCTAAACTTTCAGCCAAAGAGCGTGAATTTATAGCACGCTTGATAAAAATTGATGGTCATGATGTTGACTTGCATAATGGTGATGAAGTGGAAAAAGTTGTTGCTTCCATGGCACAACAATTGTATCATGTCATAGAAGTGAAGCATGGGCAACGCCGCCGAAATCCTTTTGCCCCGTTTATCACCAGCACCTTACAACAGGAAGCCTCACGTCGTTTAGGTTTTCGGACAAAAAAGACAATGAAAATTGCTCAACGATTGTATGAAGGCACCAAATTACAGAGTGGTGAGACCGTTGGTTTGATAACATATATGCGTACTGATAGCACCCAAGTTTCAAATCAAGCTCAAACAGAGGCAAGAAAATTAATTACCCAACAGTATGGAAGTGAATTTGTACCACCAAAACCCCCTGTGTATAAAAAGAAATCTCGTGGGGCTCAAGAAGCTCATGAGGCAATACGACCAACAAGTGTCTGGCGTTCACCTAATGAAATTAAATCTTCATTAGGACATGATGAATATAAACTTTACAACTTGATTTGGCAACGTTTTGTCGCCAGTCAAATGGCACATGCAGTTTATCAAACCAGCCGTCTTGATTTAGTAGGAGGACAGTACGAATTGAGGGCTTCTGGGTCACAATTAAAATTTGCTGGTTTTTTATCAGTTTACAAAGATATACCCAGTAATAAATGGAAGACAAATGATGATATGGGTACAACCATGCCTGATATGGTTAAAGGTGAAAATGTTGATTTAGTTGATGTGTTACCTGAACAACATTTTACCCAACCACCACCACGATACACCGAAGCAAGCCTAGTCAAGACACTCGAAGAGCATGGCATTGGTCGCCCTAGCACTTATGTCCCGACAATTAATACCATTCAAGAACGAGGCTATGTTGAACTATCTGAAAAATTGATGTACCCCACAGAATTGGGTACGATTGTTAATGAATTGGTGGTCGAATATTTCCCCAATGTAATTAGTGTTGATTTTACAGCTCAAATGGAAGAAGATTTGGATAAAATAGCTTGGGGCGAAAAGGAATGGGTGCCTATTCTGCATGAATTTTATACTCCATTTGAAAAAGCTGTAAAAATAGCAGAAGAAAAAATGCCTGAGATGAAAGTAACAGACACATTATTCGGTGAGAAATGTGAGAAGTGCGGGCATGAACTTGTTATTAAAACAGGACGATTTGGCAAGTTTATCGCCTGTTCAAACTTTCCCGAATGTCGTTACACACGACCTTTCGTACAAAAACTTGGCATGACATGCCCAAAGTGTGAACAAGGAGATGTAGTTGGTCGCAGAACTAAAAAAGGACGTGTGTTTTATGGCTGTAATCGCTACCCTGATTGTGATTGGACAAGTTGGAAAAAGCCGCTAACAACTCCATGCCCACATTGCGGCGGTTTATTGGTTACGAAAAGTAAACAAATTGCTCAATGTGTTAAGTGTGAAAAACAGGTTGATATTCGGGCTTTGAATGACAAAGTTCCGACAGCAAAATAACATGCCGATTTTTGATGTGGATTAACAAACTGTTGACCCCACCCCAACCTCACCACATTGAGGAGGAGACGGGTTAGGGATGCTATTGTTTGACAAGATAAATTGGAGGGTCAAAGCTTGCTTTGACATGAAAAAGCAAGCGATTTGATGCTCCATTGTGCGACCACATGATTGAAAATCATATCGAAAAATATCCCAAGCCATGTTTTTTGTTGTAGCATTAAACATGTCTCGGTGACGGGTGGGGACTAAAGAGAGGAGAAAGTGAACAATTACCAAAAAATGGATAAATGTAATATTTTGAGGACTAGATTTGAATCTCGAAAAAGAAAAATTGACAAAAAGTAATCAGTGTTGTATCCTATTTCAAATTAAGTAAATTTTTCGTTTTTTAGAATGAGATAATGATACAAATAGTATTCAGCGAAATGGAAAAAGAAAAGTTGAAGTACGAAAAATTTAACCATTCATATCTTCGTGTCCAACGCAAAAAGGCATATATTGGATTCAGGAAAAAAATATACCATGTATTGGAAAGGCGTTAAACGGGTTTTGAACACCGTTAGTGAAAATCGGTTTTCAACTCCCTTTAAGCAAAGAATGACTCACCAAAAACAAAATTTATCTCCATTGCAAGAACTGCAATACGAAAAGTTTCTTGAAATTGTTGAGAAATCAATTGAAATTGGTGTAACTGAACTTAACCTTTCACGAACATGGCTAGGAACATTGCCGCCACAACTAGACAACTTTGCTGATATTGATGAACCTATTTCATACAATTTTATTTTGGAGCTACTTCCTGCTGAAATTGGTCAGTTAATCAACTTAACCACACTCAAGTTAAGTTATCATAAGTTGCAAAAACTCCCTCCTGAAATTGGAAATCTTCATAAACTATCTGTACTTGACGTATCTCATAATAAGTTGATGGTTTTACCTTCTGAAATTGGCAATCTTCATAGTTTGACCATATTAAATCTACGGGCGAACCAACTTCATACTCTGCCTTTTGCAATAATTCAACTTAATAAGTTAAAAAATTTAGATTTGCAAGAGAATCCGCTTCCAATCCCCCTTAACATTTTACAACAGACAACAAATCCCGCTATGATTATTGAATATTACTTTTCTAACGTTGTCAAGAAAATATAAAAGACCTGTTAGGTAAACCTGACAGGTCTTAGAGTGGCAAAGCTTTGCCATGTCAAACCAAGGTTTGACGCTCCTTATTCAGCCAGCAGTTCATCAAATTTATCTCGTAATTCATCAGCAGTACGCTTATTAAAACGAATATTGCCAATGAAGACACTAGGTGTTCCTGTGACATCTAATGCCTCGCCATCACGAATATCAGCCAAAACTTTGTCAATCTGCTGATTATTGTTGAAGCATGGTTCAAACTCATCCATGTTTAAGCCTATTCCTTCGGCTATATTACTCAATCCACTACGAGTATAAGCTTGTTCACCTTGCGATTGAGAGCCAAACAAAATGTCATGATACCGCCAAAAGAGTTCGGGACTTTGAGCCAAGACACATTCGGCAGCATTGGCAGCATCCATCGAGGGACCACGACGACCTCCAATCACTGGGAAATTACGATAGATAACTTTAACTTTGCCTGTTTTGATGTAGTCGTCGCTAATTTCATCGATAACATTGGTAAAAGTGCTACAATGACTACATCGAAAATCGGAAAATTCCACCAGTACAATAGAAGCATCTGCCTCTCCCTTAAATGGCTCACCCTCCTCAGTAATACCTGTGGGATAGTCAATCTCATCAGACGTAGGGACAATCACAGATGATTTTGGAAAATAAACAACCAGCAGTACAAACAATACAACAACACCAATCACAATAGTAATCGGTATTACATTGCTGTCAGTATTAGTAGTAGTATCAACTTTACGCTTTATCTTAACCATAAACTTTTACCTCACCTCAGAGTAAATCTTCCACAATTGATTTTTCTTTTTTTAATTCTTCTAGAGTGATATTGATTTTCTCGTTGGCAAAGTCATTCAATTCTAATCCTTGCACGATAGAGTATCCCATCTTACCATCACTAACGATGGGGAATGAGAAAATCAATCCTTCATCAATTCCATAGCTACCATCAGAAGAAATGGCTGCAGAGAACCATTCGCCATCGGGAGTTTTTGCTTCAAAACATTGGACATGATTAATAAGAGCATTTGCTGCTGAAGCCGACGAAGAGAGTCCACGTGCTTGAATAATCTCTGTCCCACGTTTTCGGACAGAGGTGATAAATTCGCCGCGTAGCCATTCAATATCTGTAATCACATCTGTCAAGGGTTTACCGTTAATTGTGCCATGTTCTGCGTCGGGATATTGAGTGGCACTGTGGTTGCCCCAGATGGTGATACGGCTAATTTCTTCGAAATTGACGGACGCTTTTTTAGCCAATTGGCTGTAAGCACGATTCATATCAAGAAAGGTCATTGCTGTAAAACGACTACTCGGAATGTCTTGAGCATTCCTTGAGGCAATTAAGGCATTTGTATTAGCCGGGTTACCAACGACTGCAATACGAACATCATCGGATGCCTTTGATAAGGCTCTCCCTTGTGCGACAAAAATAGGAGCATTTTCGCGAATTAAATCTCCACGTAACATACCTTTACTGCGTGGTTTCGCTCCAATTAATAATGCCCAATTAATGCCATCAAAGGCAACTTCAGGGTCATCAGTAATTACGATATTATCTAACAAAGGAAATGTACAATCGTCCAATTCCATCGCCACACCTTTAAGCATGGGTAATACAGGTGGAATTTCCATCAGATGAAGGGCTATTTTGGTATCATGTCCAAAAACATCCCCTGAAGCTAATCTAAATAACAGAGCATAACCAACATCTCCAGCTGCCCCGGTTATGGCAACTTTTACTAATTTTGACATATATTTTTTCCTTAACATATAAAACAATTAAAAATTTAATGGGAGCCCCCTAATCTGATAATATTCTCCCCTTCAACATAAAGTTTTTTGGTAACATTAACAGTATCCAACAAAATCAGGCTATGATTAGCTAACCGTTGATAGTTGATATTACTGTGTCCCGTAATGATAACCGTACAATCAGCAGATTTAATATTTTCTACTGTTAATGGGATATTTTCAATCATGTGCTTTTTTTCTAAAAACACATTATGTCCTACCTGAAATGTTTTCACATAAGGGTCATGATATGTGACAAACGCTTGAGCTTTCACAAGCAACTCAATAACCCGTTGAGCAGGAGAGTTACGAGCATCATCAATATCACGCTTGAAGGCAACACCGATAATTAAGATGTGTGATTTTCGTAATGGTTTGCCTTGTTCATTCAATATCTTAGTGATTTTTTCAACGGTGAAATAGGGCATTTCACTGTTTACTTCGGCGGCTATCTCAATAAATTTAGTATGAAAATCATACTCACGAGCTTTCCATGACAAATAGTAAGGGTCTACAGGAATACAATGCCCACCCACGCCTGGTCCTGGATAAAATGGCATATAGCCATAAGGTTTTGTTTTGGCAGCCTCAATTATTTCCCAAACATCAAGTCCCATGCGTTCACACAAAACAGCTAATTCGTTGACTAAGGCAATGTTTACACTTCGAAATGTGTTTTCAAGTAACTTAGACATTTCTGCAATGGCTGGTGATGAAACCTTGTGAATTAATGGAGTTAATTTTGCCAAAATTGTAGCGGCTAACTCTGTGCATTTGGGTGTCATGCCTCCTACTACTTTGGGAGTGTTATAGATATCAAAACCTGCACTACCAACCTGCCCAGGGTCAATACGTTCGGGCGAAAAAGCCAAATGAAAATCTTCACCAACAGTTAATCCTGTTTGTGCTAGAATAGGCAGAACAACTTCTTTTGTTGTACCAGGATAAGTGGTACTTTGCAAAATAATCAATTGTCGTGGTCTTAGAATGGTCGCAATGTTTTCTACGGCAGACCTAACAAACGTAAGGTCAGGTGATTTTTGGGCATCAAAAGGTGTTGGCACACTTATGAAAATAATATCTGCTTCAGCCAAAGGCTTAGTATCCATTGAAGCCGTAAATCTGTTAGTCTGTACTAATTTGTTGATGTCTGCTGTTGACACATCGGGAATATAGCTATGACCGACACGTAACTGTTCAATTTTTTCTGAACTTAAATCCATGCCAATGATAGAATATCCTATCTTACCGAAACCGACAGCTATCGGTAATCCGACATATCCTAAACCGACAACACCAATTATTGCTGATTGGTCATTTATTTTTTTTAAGAGCATAGTTTTATCCTAAATTTATAGTATTGGTCAACAACGCTTAAAATACTTTAGAAGTTCAACTTTTTGGAAAAGCTGAATTTCTTCGCGTCTGTTATCCTAAAATTATAACAATGATTCAAGTGCCTGTCCAAATTCGGATGATGTTGCAATCGTCAGAGCAGTTTTATACTTGCTAAAGGTAAGAATTGTAATTTTAAACCATGTGGTTTATGGCATAAACCCGCTTATGGTATTCACAAAACTAATCCTTTTTTAGTATACTTAATATACTCGTGAAGGTCATAAAGCAACATGTTGAATCCAGACATGACAGGTTTTTAGAAACTTGTCAGGTCTAGCCAAAGAAACTTTGATGCTCTCTAGCAATATCTTCATGGAAATGTTACTTTATGCCCGTTTTTAGTATAACTCAAAAAACTATGTTGCTTGCAAACATGGTTATTTTAGCACCAATATGAAAAATATTCAAATTTACTTGTTTTATTTTACTTAAAATCGATTCAAACACTTAAACAAACTGTTATTTCCCTATAGCCTAAACCACTACCTATTCAGGACTACTCATGGTAACGTAACCGCAAAGTTTGGGAGCATTCCTCCTTCTTCATGTGCGGCGTAGAGTCGTTCCCCAGTATCCAAACGATACAACCCTATCTGCCATTGATAATCCTCGTCAAGCAAATTGTCTGGCATGATAATTTGATGCTCATCGATGATTATTTCGCCTGCTTGCCATAAACTTGTTGGATAATCTCCGTTGACGACGGGTCCATCAAAGCCATGAATTTGTGTTTTGTCATGCCATAGCTGAATGAAAACATGATAATCGGCTGTGGGAGCGGCAGAGGGTTGCCAATAGAAAATTATGGAGCATGGAGTTGAAAGTTGTGTACATGTTGAGTCAAAACCGATTAGGGAGATGTTATCACCGAATTGGATGGCAAGTGGATGTTGAGGGGTTTGTGTAGTGTTGTTCCAGGCTACAAGTTTTATTTCGGTGATAATGGTGTCGTTTAAGGCATGTCCATCTTCATCTGTTACCTGAAGACGAGGTAAGCCTGCTTCATGGTAGTTGTATAATCCGACCCCAATTTTTAGACGTGAAGGAGCTGTTTTTTCGGCATAGGTATGCACCGTGATAAAATAGGTGTCGGCAAAGATGTCATGCGGAGCTAAGGTTGTGGTCGGCAATAAGCCAAGTCCAGGGTATGTATCTAAGTTGCCAATCGTTTGACGTTCTCTGCCATACAGATGAATGAAAATGCTGTAGTTAGTTTGCATGGGTTTCAATGCTTGCCAGTAAAGTTCAAGAGGCAAGTGTTCAGTCGCTTTAATGGTCTGTGTTGATAAACGATAGCCAAGTAATTTCATCTTGCCGCTGTATGTCCAATTTAGTTTAATCATATCATGTGGCAAATCTTGGGAATGTATAAGTGAAGGAGGAGTATAGGCGGGGATGATGTAGCGAAGAGGACTGATGAGAGCAAAAGTAAATAAACTTGTTGAGATGATAAAACATGAAAGGTTTTGAAAACCTTTTATGTTTGGTAGGCTTGAAAAAAATTTAATTTCTAAAATTAGTCTTGTCAATGTCATTAAACCAATTGCTACCAGAGATGAGATGCCAGCAATGGCAACAAACATTAATCTGCCCTGCGAAGCATATGTCATGAGCGTCCAACGAATGAGACTAAAAAAAACAATGGCAACCCAACTTGAAATAAGCAAATAGCTAGAAACTAAGTTATTGTCATAAACTCGGTTTCTTATTTGCCACAATCGAATTAGAAAACCAAGTGTTCCTATTAACACCAGTCCATCCAACAAGTGATAAATCCATGATTCGGCGATAATATTAACTGCTCCGAATAATCCCCAATACGAAATGCGAAATCCCTCAAATTCAGCCAGTAAATTCACCGTTTCCATGCGTCTGCCTGCTATATCTAGCATGCGGTTTAAGCCTGTCGGGTCGCCATAAAAAATCCAATTTTGCCAATACCACCATCCCGCTACGGCAATCAGTAATCCGCCGCTTAGCATGCCACTTTGTAACCATAATCGCCATGTGCCATGCCGATAGCTCTGCCAACTTAGCACAATTGCCACTAATGGAATTAAGCCTAACGCACTCAATTTTGTTAATGCTCCCAATCCCAAAAATAATCCAAGCCAAATAATTGTGTGGGTATTGTAGTTATGTTTGAGAACTCGTAACAAAAGAAGTATCACCATAGCAGACAAAGGAGCCACTAAATTGTCATTATTTACCGAAGCAGAAATAAATAAAAACATTGGATTGAAAGCTGTTAAGGTCATTGCAAGAAGTGGTGTTATTTTATCATCAACACATAACTCTGTAGCTATTCGCCATGTCAGCCACACAGTCATCGTGCCTAGCCCTAACGAAAAAAAACGAATGATATAAACTGCCAACATTGTACCTTGCTCAAAGCCTTGTTTTGACAAAGGTAACATCATGTTTTTATTACCAATAACCAACGGTTGCCCTACGATTGCATGAGGATTTATTTGTTGGGTTTTTACAAAATCAGTCGTATCTATCCAAAAAGTTAGCATTGCAGATAAAATATAATAAAGAGGTGGTTGGCTACCTTCTTGATGCCAAGCAGTTTTGGCATGCACATCTTGATACGGCAACTGACCTGTATCAACAATAAACTTAACGACAGGATAATGCCATCGTTCATCGGATGCTTCGAATATAGGCGTAGCATTGATATAAATACTACCGAGACAAACAAACAAAATACAAATAAAGATGGCAAAACGATTTCGGTACATTAGTATAATTAAATTAGTACAATAATTGCTTATGTGTTTTTTTTGGTGTATAATAATTCTTAATGGGATTTTATGTGGGAAGTTGATATTATTCAAATTCCTACCCAATTTTTCTAAAAACAGGAGTCAGCAATGCATAAGAAAAGATTACCAAAGCCAAATGTTTCATATCCCAAGTTTGACACGGGTGAAGAAGTTAGCCGATTTATTAATGAACGCAGTATTAAGGGAGTAATGTCCAACCCTATTTATACAGGTATATCCATATTTCCCAAAATAATTAGCGATGAGATATGGGTTAAATCTGCTATTGAATTGATTGAAACTGAAGGAACAGAGCAGTTTTTGGTTAATATGCTTTATGTTCTGCGAGAAACGTTGGATGATTATGTTGACAGTCAGTTTGGAGCAGATTCTGAATCTTTGATTGAGCATCTTGAAAATAAAGTGACAAAACTTGAGAATAACCTGCTTGAAACAGCACCACCTCGTATATATTGTTCCCATGATAACTTTCCAATGATTCCAATCAATAATGAATATACATGTATTGCAGCCTATATTTTCGCCCATTTAGAAAATGCGGTCGTTACCGATTTAACGTTATCACCTACACTAGGTTTAGTTTTTCATAATGGGCATACAATACCACTTCTTTGTCCTGACTGTGGGCAGTCATTGCATGCTGATGAAGATGAATTATTAGATGCCTTAACAGGGTTGGTAATTGTGGATATTGGCTGGGACGACGATACAGAAACAGTTTTACTTGATTTCGGTTATCCCGATGACGCTAACGATGAAGAAGACATAGAGGAAGATGTAGATGTAGTAGAATCACTTGAAGTACATCTGAATTGCATAAAGCAAATTACATGTCCTCGCAAAGCTATATTTAGTCAACAATAGTTTTTTGTGGAGTTTGGCTATTATGACACATTAAACCACGCCTAAATGGCTGGGTTTTCTCATGATTCAGAAAACACATAGAAACTTAACTTTTTGGAAATTAGAACCCGAAACGAAAAATTAATTTCTGAAAACACGAAATAATTTATAAACCCCCTTGATTTTTCAGAAAAAATTGCTATAATCAGCTAAACGCTTTTTATGGAGAAAATATGCGACGAGAACGTGTTTCAGACAATATTTATGTTTTTACAAGTTCATTGTATGCTCAAGTTACCGCTTCAGCAATAGTCAATAGAGGCGGCATCATAGTCATTGATACTTTACCTTATCCAGAAGAAACACTCATGATGATTAATTTCTTACACAAGTTGGGTAAGGGACGTATCAAATATTTGGTCAATACTCATTGGCATGGTGACCATACTTTTGGAAACTATTTATTTGATGATAATGTCCAACTTATTTGCCACAAAAAATGTCGAGAAGAAATCCTAAAAAGTTCCGCCCAAACTTTACGGGCATCAAGGGTAAAAACACCTGAATTTAAAAATGTGGTTATTCGGGTACCTGATGTTATTTTTGAGGATGGTGATATGGTTGTCCACATTGGTGACAAATCTGTTGAACTACGACTGTTGCCCGGACATACTCCCGATACAACTGTAGCTTATATTCGTGAAGATAAGGTTCTCGTTGCTTCAGATTTGATGATGCCCGTACCATTTTTTGTAGAGGGAGACCGCCATCAGTATCGAAACTCTCTTAAGAAAATTATGAGTTACTCTTTGGAAAGTGTTGTGCAAGGACATGGTGAAGTGTTACTCAAAGGAGAAATCCCTAAAGCTGTTAATGCTAGTGTGCGTTATTTAGATACTGTTGAGAAAAAAGTGCGAAAAATAGTTGATAAGGGAAAACCACGCTCGGCACTGAATAGAATTACTATCGACCAATGCGGTCGTAGTCGTCTTCCCCTCAATGGCATGGTGCAGGATTTACATCGCATCAATTTGCATAATCTTTATGACGAATTTATGAGTGATAAGGATTGAGGATTAATCGTAACTTCCACGTAGTCGTACAATGGAGCGAAAAAGCTTGCTTTTTCATGTCAAAGCTTGCTTTGACAGTCTAACCATCATACCGTGGTGGCAGAATGGTGCATTAAGTTGTTGTTTGCGATTTGCTAAAAAGTAAGAGTTGTAATAAACTTATCATGCTATGGAGCATTGGAGCGAAAAAGCTCGCTTTTTCATGTCAAAGTGAGCTTTGACCCTCCAATTTATCTTGTCACAAAATAAGGTTTTGAATTATGAAACGTGATTACTTTATCGGTGAAGATATAAAAAAAGATTATTTTGATAGCAAGTTAATCGAAAACCTGTCGCATAGTAGCGAAGGGATTTCATCTAAGGATGGTCGTCTGACCGTTTACTTGCCGCATAAACTCGGTTTTTGTCATGGAGTAGTGCGTTCTATTCGCATGGCGATGTATACCGCTGAAAAGTATGCCGGGCGGAAAATCTATCTGATTAACGAAATGATTCATAATCCTTACGTAAATCACCAATTGCAAAAACGGGGTATTAATTTTTTGTACGGCAGATTTAGCAAAAATACACATGGGCTAGATATTGTTACAAAAGATGATGTGGTGATTGTGCCTGCATTTGGGGGGACACCCGATGTGTACGATAAATTGACTGCCATTGGCTGTATGGTAGTTGATACGACATGCGGTGAAGTTGCCTCCATTTGGAAACGGATTAAAAATTATTACAATCGGGTGGACTACACCACATTGGTTTTTGGCAAGGCTTACCATGAGGAAACCATCGCTACCAGCTCGCGTGCTAATCGATATCTGGTCATGAAAGATTTAACCGAAACGCAAATTGTAGCCGATTATATTCGTCAACCAAGTGAGTCTGTTGCTAACGAATTATTGGGTTATTTTAATGGTGCCTATTCGTTAGGGTTTAATCCAAGTGTTGATTTGCAACATGTGGGCATGGCTTCACAAACGACGATGTATGCCAATCAGTTTATCACCGCCTCGAATATGATTAAAGAAGCGATGGAAGATAGACATGCAGGATGCATATCCTACGATGTTGGTGAACATTTCATGGAACTAGATACGATTTGTAGTGCTACCCAAAAACGACAAGATGCCCTTAAATTATTGTTGCCCGATATTGACATGATGATTATCGTTGGGGGATATAACAGTAGCAATACTGGCAATTTAGCTCGTATTGCCAGCGAGCATGTTCCCGCATATCATATCGAAGGGACAGGAAAAATCTCAACTGAAACAATTTCTCATCAACCTATTGGTACAAAACAAGAAGTTACCACTAAACACTGGCTACCTGAAACAGCACCATTGCGAATTGGTGTAACCAGTGGAGCCTCAACACCTGATAATGTTCTTGAACAAGTTATACATGAAATTTTGGAATTAAAATAAATAATGCCTAACACAACAGCCATAATTTTAGCGGCAGGTTCAGGAACACGCATGCAATCTGCTGTAAATAAAAACCTACTCCTCTTAGCCGAAAAGCCAGTTTTAGCTTATACTTTGCATGCCTTTGATAGCCATCCGTTGATACGAAATATCATTCTTGTGGCAGGACAAAATGAAATAGAATCGTATCAACAATTGGTAAATAGCATGTATTTAACCAAGCCAATTCAAATTATACTTGGTGGCAAAACTCGTCAAGAGTCATGTTGGTTGGGAGTTCAACATGTAGCAGATGCCGATTTAGTTGTGGTGCATGACGGGGCTAGACCATTGGTCAATCGAGGAGTTATTACTGGTACTATTGAAGTTGCCAATGAGCATGGTGCGGCGATTGCCGCCGTTAAGGTCAAAGATACTTTGAAAGAAATAAACGCTGACGGATTCGTAACAAACACCCCTGATAGAAGCTATTTATGGCAAGCTCAAACTCCACAAACGTCCCAAGTTGTCCTGTTGAGAAAAGCTCATGAATTGGCTCGGCAGGATAATTATATTGGCACTGATGAAGCAAGTTTGCTGGAACGGATAGGGTGTCCTGTAAAGATTGTCGAGAGCGATTATCAGAATTTGAAAATAACTACGCCTAATGATTTAATCATTGCTGAACAAATTATGAAAGATTATCAACATACCACCACTACAAAAAAACCGTTGCCGTTATTGCGAGTTGGCATGGGACATGACAGCCATCGTTTTGTGCCTGAAGGGGATGAGAAGCCTCTAATTTTGGGAGGCATAACAGTTAAAGATTGTCGCGGTTTAGCGGGCAATTCGGATGCCGATGTCGTTTTGCATGCCATTTTCAACGCCTTGTCGCAGGCAATCGGTGCACGGTCGCTGGGACATTATGCCGACAAAATGTGTTTGGAACATGGCATTACTGATAGCCAAGCATACATAAAAGTGGCATTGAAAATGATACGAGAACGTCATTACATCATCGGCAATATCGGTATTTCCCTCGAATGTAAACGTCCCCGCATCGAACCAATCGTCGAAGCAATGAAGCATAGCATCGCCGATTTGCTGAACACATCCCCCATGCAGGTGGGCATTACAGCCACAAGTGGTGATGGTTTGACAGCGTTTGGTCGAGGAGAAGGGATTCAAGTTTTTGTGATTGTGCATTTGGATAATGTAGGGGCGGCATCTTGGACTGCCCAAAAGGAGCATTTTGCAATATGAGACTTAAAAATTTAAGCGAAGCATTTATGACTACAGCCATCATGACAATCATTATTGATGGAGAAGCAACCGAAGTTGAAATGAAAGCATTAAGTAACCAGTTGGCAAGCTTGGATGTTTTCAGAAAATATCACGGTAGCAATATACAACCATTGTGGGATAAAACGATAAAACAGATTACGAAAACATTTCGCAAAAATAATATTGCTGATATTAGTTTTAATAAAACAGAAATTGATATGCTGATATCAGCCATTAAATCTGTGTTGAACATGCCACTTCGGGAAACGGTGTATCTCATGGCACTTGAACTTGCATACTCTGATGGTCTTGTTGAACAGGAATCGTACCTGCTTGAACAACTCCGTGATGGTTGCTAAATATGTTTCGTTCATTCAATAAATCACTTAGTGGCTTTACACCATTTACCGAAGCAGAAGTAAGAAGTTTGATTATATCTTGCAAGCCTTATCTAACATCTGGCTTACGAGAATCATTGTTTACCATGCTTGTCAAACTAGCTCATGCTGATGGCTTAGCCGAATGTGAAAAAGAATTGCTCAAACAAGTCCGAACTGAATTAGCCATCGGTAAGGGAATTGCCAAGAAAATCATCGCTGATATTACTGCCCTCCCCTTTGAAACAGAAGTTGAAGCAGTTTTAGCAATTGCAGTAGTTGTCATGGTAGCAAACAGAAAAATCACACCACCTGAATTTAGTCACTTGCAAAGGAATATTGTCACTGAGCCAATTTTTAGTGACATTGACCCCCGCGAATTTGAAAACCTTTTTTTTACCACTGCAAGAAAAGTATTGCATGTATTTGATAAAGACTCACAGCATCCTACACCGTTTAGTGCAGTCCAACTTGAGCAATTGATTGCTGGTGTTAATAACATACTTCCGTCTTCGTTACGAGAATCTGTGCTTGCAATGGTCATTGAATTATCTCATGATGAAAAAATCGAGGTAGATGACCATCTTTTTAATTATTTACGAGAGGGATTAGAAATTGATAAGGATGTCGCCGAAAAATTGACGGAAATTTCAGTTCGTGAAAGACAACACATACCCTACAAAGAAGTACCCATCCATTTTGATACAGAATCAGAATCATTCATGGCTTTGGCGATTGCTGTCATAGCTTCAGATGGTGATGCAACTGAATCCCAATCAGTCGCATTAAAAAAATCAATAGCAACGTTACCATTTTTTGATAATTATGACATTGACCAAGCAGAAGAACTTTTCCAAAAAACTCTTGACAAACTCCTCTTTGCTTTCCATAAACCGCCCCAAATGGTGACAGTATTTAATCAAAGTCAAATCGAAACTATCATTACATCTAGCAATGCCATTCTCAGCCCCGAATTGCGAGAAACTGCATTTGTCATGGCAACAGACATGGCTTATGCCACTGGTTTGAATGAGCGAGAACGGATGGTGCTGAATCATTATCAACGAGGATTATGTATTGAGAGAGAGCTTGCGGTTAGGCTAGTTGATTTGATTGCTGTTAAAAGCCGCAGTTTGCCCCAATATCGCACCGAGGGACCAACAGGACATGTTGCTAGAGATGCTTTTGATGATACTGAAAAAGTAAAAGAATTGAGTAGCCCTATCACCAAAATTGTCATTCATGCCAATGATTCTATCAAACAGATACAAACTTATTATAACAATGTTGCCATGTCTGCACATGGCATATCTGAAATGGAACGGTATGTAATTAAACTTGATAAAGACGATTATCTAACTGAAATTTATGGTTATCAAGGTGTTAATCGTGGTCGCTATTGCCTTTTACAATTGAGTTTTAGAACAAAACAAGGAAAATCTTTTGGACCTTATGGGGCATCGGGTGGCGGTATAACCCGTAATACATTTTCTTTTGTTTCAAAACCAAAGGAACAAATCATTGCTTTTTGTGGAACTCATGTATCAAAAACTAGGTCTGATGGAACGCAGACGATGTGTATTACCTCATTTGGAACAACTTTTTGTCAGGCTCCGACTCTGATGGAGCATGTGAAAATAATTGAGCAACTTTTGGATATATTCGACAGAAGTTTGCATGATGGACATGTCAATGTGATAGACTCTGTAATTTTAAGAGAATGGGATAGCATCTATCTTGAAGGTCAAATGCACTTTGATGATGTATATGCCCTTAAAATCGACGATAATAATTTACTAGGCGAATGTGGCATGCGAAGCTTGGAGCAGTTTCGAGTAGCAACCTTGAATAAAGTATTTGGGGTAGAGATTTTCCTGTCTGATACCACAAATTTACGAACTAAATCTGCGGCTATTATCAGTCCTTTTGCTTATCATTTTGCCCACTTTAGAAATAAATTAGGAGCGGAAGTAAGTCCTATCTTAGCAATTGAGGGAGCAACTTTTAAGATAAAACATGAAACACTTGTGGTCAAAGGCAAAATAAAAAAAATGGTTTATGATGATGATACATCAGAGCCCAACTATTTAGCAGAACAATTCTTTAAGCAATTGCGTATCCATCTCGTTGTTTCTACAAAGTCAGGTATTGATGGAAATGATGAATTGGAAAATTTAATCATGCAAGCTCAACAGGAGCTAAGTCTTGAGTTGCGTGAAGCCACTTATGCTAGAGCTTCTGAACTTGTTTTTGTAGCTGGTGTTAATGAACGAAGGCAAAAATTACTCGATTATTTGCAACAAAGTTTAGCGGTTGAAGGATGGGTGGTCAAAACAGCAAATGACCTTATGGCAATAAAGAACCGTACTAGATAACAGTTCGTCTGAGTGGCGGGAAGCTCAACACCTTTAGGCTTGGGTAGCTCACGAGGTGGAAGTTGGAAGTCAGTAATTGACTTTTTGTATTTTTTTTCTACAATAAAAATTGAAACTATTTTTAATAATTATTTAATTCAAAGAGGATAAAAAATTGCGTTCACTTTTAACCAAACGTGTTAAAGCTATTCCCCCGTCAGGGTTACGACGGTTTTTTGATATTGCGGCTACAATGGATGATGTGATTTCACTCGGCATTGGTGAGCCTGATTTTACCACCCCTGAACATATATCACAAGCGGGGATTGATTCAATCAAAGCAGGGAAAACAAGTTATACCTCAAACAGCGGTTTAAGTGAGTTGCGAGAGGCAATTGCTGGTTATCTCAAAACTCGTCATCAGGTTGACTATAACCCTGAAAATGAAATCCTTGTTTCCGTTGGAGTCAGCGAAGGCATGCATTTGACCATGCAGACAATAGTTGATATTGGCGATGAGGTTATCATTCCTCAGCCATCTTTTCTGTCCTATCCTGCTGAAGTAACATTGGCGGGCGGGGTACCTGTCCCGATAAAAACTGTGGTAGAAAATAATTTCCAAGTAACGGCATCTGAAATTGAAGCAGTCATTACCCCAAAAAGTAAAGTACTTCTCATCGGATATCCATGCAACCCTACAGGAGCAATACTCAAACGTAAAACCCTTGAAGAAATTGCCGAAGTGGTCATCAAGCATGATTTAATTGTTATTTCGGATGAAATTTACGAACAACTGACTTACGGTGCCGAGCATGTTTGTGTAGCAAGTCTACCAGGCATGCGAGAGCGTACCATTTTGCTCAATGGCTTCTCAAAAGCCTACGCCATGACAGGTTGGCGATTGGGTTATGCGGCTGCTCCTGTTGAATATGTAGCATCCATGCGAAAAATTCATCAATATACTATCATGTCTGCCCCAACTATGAGCCAATATGCCGCCTTGCGAGCAATCCAAGCTGGGGCTGATGATGTGGAGTCCATGCGTCAAGAATATGACCGCCGCCGAAGATTGATTGTTGATGGATTTAATGAGTTGGGCTTAGACTGCTTTGAGCCACTGGGAGCATTTTATGCTTTTCCCTCTGTGGCAAAAACAGGCATGTCAGATTTAGATTTTTGTGAGACGTTACTTGAAGAAGAGAAAATTGCTACAATTCCAGGACGATATTTTGGAGCTGGTGGTGAGGGATATATTCGTTGTTCCTATTGCACATCTTACGAAAAAATTGAGATTGTGCTGGAACGCATGCATAATTTCTTGCAACGACATGGATAGTTCTGAAGTAGGCTAGCAATACCTGTGCCTGCCATGACGATGGACAACAGGTATAATGATATACCCCTACATTAACCATAAAAGTTTAGTTTAGAAAATGATAAGATTATCAACGAAACTTATGATAGGGCTTAGTTTTATTTTATCAATAGGATTATTACCAGCCTTAACGTTGTCTGATTCCCCATTTTCACAACATGCTGGAGTGGTTATCTCTTTTGGTGATGAGACTATTAACATTGATTGTATTGATTTGGGAGAAGATGGTACAGCAAATGGCGAGGACGTTCTCGATTCTACAGGGCTTGATATAATTATTGATTATAATGCTGGGCTTGGTGGATTTGTGTGTAAAATTGGTGATGTTGGTTGCGATTTTCCGAGTGAGCCATGTCGTTGTCAATGTGAAAATTTGGCACAGGATGAAACATGTACTTACTGGACATACAATCATTTGATTGATGGTCAGTGGCAATATTCACAGTTGGGAATCACTAATTACATGGTTTCAGCTGGTAACGTAGACGGTTGGGTTTGGGGTACAGGTGATGCCATTTCAGGGGCAACACCACCAATAATTACCTTTGATGAAATCTGTATTGCTTCAACATCAACACCCATTACAACACATGCACCTACATCTACTGTCGCCGAGCATGTTGAATCAACGCTCAAACCATCAAATAATCGTATAATATTCGGTGAGTTAGTGATTTTGACCGTAGGAGAAACGTATATTTGTTTTGCGGCATTGGTTATTTTCTTAGGTGGTATTTTCCTATTCATTCAATATAAACGATAAACATGCTTGAGCGATTTCTTAGCTTTATTATCTACGGACTTAGCACTGCCATTGGGATTATTGCTTTTATTTACCCTTTTTGGCAACCAGCACTCCAACAATCACAAACACATCGTAATGATTCTCCATTGTTACTGACGGTTTTGGTTACATTATGTTTCGTGGTTATTCTTTTTGAAGTACAAGGACAAGGCATAAATACCAAACTGATTGCCTTACTTGGCATTTTAGTTTCAATTAATTCCATACTCCGTTTCATGGAAGTAGCAATCCCGATTCCAGGTGGTTTTAGTCCCATCTTTTTTCTGATTATTCTTACAGGGTATGTCTATGGTGGACGCTTCGGTTTTTTAATGGGAGCATTAACATTAATCGTTTCTGCATTGATTACAGGAGGGGTGGGTCCCTGGTTGCCTTATCAAATGCTGACTGCTGGTTGGGTTGGTTTAACGGCTTCAAGTTGTCGTATTGTCGTAAAACCGTTTAAAAAAGGGGGCTCACAAACTGAAATTATCGTTTTAGCAATTTTTGGAGGACTGTGGGGATTTATTTATGGCATTATTATTAATATGTGGTTTTGGTCATTTGCCACTGGAATAGGGGAACATGACTTGCAAGCCAACATCGGTTTTATAGATACCTTACGAAGATATGCACTTTTTTATGTTGCTACTTCATTGTTGTGGGATTTTGTAAGAGGAATCGGCAATACTTTTTTTATTTTGTTCTTTGGAAAGGCGACGCTAAGTGTGTTACGTCGTTTTCAACAACGATTTGATTTTTCTTATATCTCTCAATCGTAGTGCAGTTTTCTTACCGCACTTTGGATGTAAAATAAATTAAACCTGACTGCCCTATAAAAAGCGGAAATTGAGGAAGCAAAGCAAAATAAAGGAGATGACCATGCCAAATCAGCAGAGGACCGAGAACATTAAATCTCGATTGGACAGTCAGGCAAAAAGAACAATAAATATTACCATCCTTAGTTACCCATAATACACTGAAACGGAATAAAATACAAATTATAAGAATTTATTTTTTGAATGAATCATGTACAGTGGCATCTTGCATGTTGTGCTAGCATGGGCATCATACCTATGCTTAGGTGCTAACTACATCTTTTTCTTAAAAGCTATAGGCAACCCTGCCATTTCCATGATACGTAGGGCATTAGTAGTTGGGCAAGGTCCCGAATAAAGAGTATAATCAAATATCATACGTCCGTCGATGAAATCATCACGAAAATGATAATTATCAACTTGGTTAATAATATCCTCTAATTTTACCAGTTCCAAGTCATGGGTAGAAATAAGTCCCGAACCATTTTTGCCTACCAGGTTATGAACATAAGCTTGACTGCCGATGAGTCGCTCTCGGTTATTTGTTCCTCTAAATATTTCGTCAATGAAAAATAACAGTGGCAACGAATGTTCGGATTCAAGTTCAGAAAGTAATTTTTTCAATCGTTTCACTTCGGCATAAAAATATGAGATTCCATCAGTAAGCGAATCGCTTACCTCAATGCAACTAAATAGCCGAAACAATTTTGTTTGTAGCAACTTAGCATGCACAGGCCCACCTGCATAAGCTAAGGCAACGTTAATGCCAACCGTTCGCAAGAAGGTACTTTTACCTGACATGTTTGAGCCCGTGATGATAACCACTTGTCCCAATTCGGATAGGCTAAAATCATTACAAACACATTCATCATCGGGAATTAAAGGATGCCCTAAATGTTGCGTTTGAAATATATCAGATTTGGTGTCATCGTTGGCTAAAAACAGGGGAAACGTATAGTTAGGGTTGATATAGGCTAAATTTGCCAACGAACTTAAGGCTTCAATTTCAAACCATACATCAAGCCATTTGGGAAGATATTGGGCTAAATTAACTTTGTATTGATTGAGACGATAGGCAAAATAAATATCCCAAGGAAAGACCATGTTCAATAGAAACCAAATCAAGGGATTACCTCTAACACCCGTTGCTGCAACAATCCAGCCAACAATATGCAATTTGTCAGATGGGCGATTATGCTCCCAAAATGGGCGACATAATTCTTTTAGATGTGGTTGATTTCGGTAGGAACGTGTTTCTAAGTGGCGAAAAACTGCAATGAGTTGTTGCAATGTTTTTTGTAGGGTCAATGCCTCATGAAAAATATCGGCGATGAAATTACTCTTGGTAATAAGCAACCCAAGATAAATTAAAAATGTGCCCTGCCAAATCCCGCCTATCAATCCCAAATAATTTAAGACCAAAAGAACGATATTCAAACCACACAATGCCCCCAAAAGATACAACCAAGTTCGAATTGATGTATCACGGCTTTGTTGCTTGAGCCATTTCAGCAATTGACTGATGTTTCGTATTCTATCTGTTCCACCCATCAATGTTCCATTTAAGATAAGTTTATCACGAAACAAGCTAAGTGGGACTAACTCACGCACCAATCTTTGGCGTTGCCTGATATCTTCACGATTGGGGATGGGATTGGTTAGCCAGTCTTTTAGGCGTTGGCTTCCTTCATGCGATACTGCTCTATCGATTAGTTTATGTAGCGACCGCTTGCCAACAATGGTTAAATCAGATTCAAAGGGATGCTCTTGTCGGGCTTTATGGTGTGATGCACTAGGAATATTTGCCCAATCCAATTGCATGCGGGCAATTTGAGTGGATTTAATCCGTAGCCATGCTTTGTATCGAACAATCATCTGGTCTAATTGACGGTGATAGTAAATGAGAAAAATAAATGGCACTAAGAAGACAATGGCACTAATTCCAAAAAGCCAGGTCAATCCAATGAAATAACCAACGGCGGCGATAATTGCCATACCAATAAAAAAAGCAATCAATCGTAAAGTACCATAACGATAGCTAAGACGATTAAGACTCTCTAATCGCTGTTGAAGACGTTTTATTTGATTTTGTAAGGCATGCAGACGTATTTGTTTGTTCATATTTTAGCCATGTAAAACGGTATTTTGCCCGTACCGTAGAGCATGAACAGGCTAGAAGCGTATTCTATCTGGTTGGCACTTGATGGCATTGGCGACATCGTGCCTCATAGACTTCCTCTGCTCCAATCAGAATAATAGGAGCATCATAAGGAGCAGGTTCGCCATCAACCAAACGTTGAGTCCGTGTAGCAAATGCTCCACAAACGACACAAATAGCCTGCAACTTATCAACCATTTCAGATTTTGCCATCAGTGCAGGTATCGGACCAAACGGCTCACCTCGAAAATCCATATCTAAGCCGCCCACAATGACTCGTTTGCCGTCGTCGGCTAAACTTTGGCACAACTGAATAATATCTTGACTAAAAAATTGAATTTCGTCAATGGCAATAACATCAGTACCATCTTTAATAAGACCAGCAATTTCTGAAACCGATTCGACAACAACTGCCTGAAATTGATTGCCAGCATGCGAATTAACTTTGGAAGGCGTGTAACGATTATCTAAGGCAGGCTTAAAAACTTGTATGTTCAATTTAGCATATCTTGCTCGGCGTAAGCGTCTGATGAGTTCTTCAGTTTTTCCGCTAAACATGCTGCCGCAAATAACTTCTATCCAACCTCCATTGAACGGATAGTTCATGCATAATCTCCTTGTTTACTTTACATAAAATATGGCTTGTCTTCTTACCGCACAGCATAGATTAGTCGCGGTAAGGAAACCTATCATAGTCAAACAAGAAAGGTTTTTAAAAACCTTTCTTGTTTGACCATTGCCTCGTGTGAGTGGAAAGCCTATCTATTTGCCTTGATTGTCAAAGCAAGATTTGATGCTTCTACAATCACATTATACTTTAACACCAGAACCTTGACGAAGATTTTCAACTTTTTCCATCAATTGTTCTAATGATTTTGGTCCGAATCCTTCCAAGTCCATCAGTTTTTCCTCTTCATCATAAAGGACTCCTATTATATCACCAACAGTAACATAACCAGCTTCCGTTAAGATTTGGAAAAGTCTGTCGGGTAAGCTCAAAGCCAATAATTGCTGATTGAGAAAACGGGTTTCAGCTTTTTCAGCAGCCATCTCCTTACGGTCAATTTGTTCTTTTTTGTGGTCTTCAAACTGTTGAAAACGACGCCTAAACCGTTCTACCTGTCCTGCCGTGTCGACAATCCGTTGCTCACCCGTATAAAAAGGGTGGCATTTTGAACAAATAACCAAACGAATTTCGGGTTGCGTAGAACCTCCTGTCCATTCGTGTCCAGTACCGCAGGTACAGATAAACTTTGCATCTGGATAATACTTGGGATGAATATCTTTTCTCATTGTTCTATTCCTTCTTCAGTTTCAAGTGGATAAACACTAATTTTTTTCTTCTTACGATTGACATACTCAAATTTCACTGACCCATCAATCAATGAGAAAATTGTGTAATCGCGACCCATGCCAACATTATTGCCAGGAAAAAATTTTGTTCCTAGTTGGCGGACAATAATACTTCCTGATTGTACTCGTTCGCCACCAAATTTTTTAATGCCCAACCGTTGACCAGGACTATCTTTGTTATTACGGCTAGAACCGCCACCTTTTTTATGTGCCATGACTATCCTCCTTTTTAGTCAAATCTATATCAGATACATCCTCAATAATTTCTAGGTCAGTTTCGGGAATGTCACCTGTCGAAATAACATCATCTGTCGAAATAACGCCTTCAATGTTAATTGCATTTACCTTTTTAGTCAAATCTATACCAGATACATCTTCAATTTCATACTCGGCTTCAGAGCCAAATCGAATTTTATCAACATGCAAACGGGTATATCCCTGCCGATGCCCTTGTTTGCGTTTGTAATTTTTTTTGTGTTTGTAAACGATAATTTTTTTGCCACGCCCATGACTCTTAATCGTAGCAGTTACTATTGCTTCTTCAACAATTGGCTTTCCTATGACGACATCTTTGTCGTTACCAATCATCAATACCTTATCAATAGTCACTTGCTCACCAATTTCAATGGGTAACGTGGGCACATCAAGTGTATCACCTTCTGATACTTTGTACTGTTTACCACCACTAATGATTATTGCATACATATTTTTTATCCCTAGCTTTCAAGATAATGTTTTTGAATTTTGTAGCCTCAATTTCCAATTGTGGTTATGTGATTAGAAATCACGGCTACAGATTTAAAATATTTTAAAAGCTATATAACAAAGCAAAACTATAATGACTTAAATAACTTAGTCATTTTCATCAAAATACTAAAATCACCTTCAGCACGATATTTACCTTGCATGAAAGCTTGCTGACCGTCTATTTCTCCCATGCTAATTGCCACCCATACCTCAGAAGGTGTATGAATGGTCAAATTCACTGAATCAGAAATGCCCTCATAAAAAGTACATTTACCATTGGCGATATGTAGATAATAGTCGCCCGGCTCCTCACCTGTACCGTGAAATTGAATAACAGCATCCATGTCGCCCGCCACTTGGGAATTAAATGCAGTCGGCATGCCCTTGATTATATCATGGAAACTTAATTTTGTCATAATTACCTCACTTTTTTTTGATGATTGAGATTGATTGAGAATTGTTTTAACATCACTTTTTGGATAAGCAAAAATTTGCGGGAATTTATCCAATAATTGCATGACTCCATTAACTTCATAATCACCATTCGTGAATGATTCAACGGGGTCAATTTTCCCTAAACCAATATCCCGCCAAAGTTCATACGTCGTGCTGATTGTCAATGTTGGAAATGGCGTTTGCCCTTGATGAACGGTACATGTTGCCTCATTAATATCTAAGTACCAATCAGGAGAACCAGTCTCCAAACCGTCTTTAGGCGGAACAAAATGTAATTGCACAACAGCATGCAAATTCGGTATCACATTTGGCTGATACATGTCTGCCATAGCATTCATCATAAATTCATTGCTAATATTTGTCAAAGCAAGCTTTGACGCTCCAGGCTTTGATGATTCAGGTACAATTGGTGTACTGTCTGAATCTTCCCCTGAAATCGGCACCGTATGACGCAATTCATCAGGCACGTTGAATTTATCCATTTGACGTGTCCAGAATTCATTTGCCATTTGATACAATGCTTTTTTGTCGACAGGAAATAAATCTTTGCGGAGTTTCTCTTGCATGTCATCAGAAATGCCGCCATCCCGTATCAATTCAACACCTGCTTGTCGCAAGAGTTCATAGTAATCCGTAAACAAATTTTGCAACGCACGGCTACTCATGGGGTCACCATAAGGTCGCAAAATTTCACCTAAATACTCCATGCGTGTTATCCGAGCAATATGCTTAAATGTATAAACCAATGAATCAAAATGCTCAAGTTCAGGAAATCCACATGGCGAAACGAGAAACATTTTTCTAGGTTTGTCGAATCGTTCAGGATGAAATGTCAAATGTGGAAAGTCGGGATGTGGAATCAACCATGGCTCCATGCGTGGCACGAGTCGGTCAATAAAGGTCTTCATCGTCCCTGACATGGTAAAAACATATAATGGATTATATTTCTGTATTGCATCAGCCATAGCATCGTCATGAATACAAATGCCAGGCGTTTTTTTCCAACATGTAAAACAACCAATGCATGGCTTCAAATCGAGGCGGTGAACATGGATAATATCCGTTTCTGCACCCGCCGATTCTATGCCTTCCAAAAATGGTGTAAGCATGTGATAAGTACTGCTCGCCTTCATACGAGGTGAGCCGTTGATAGCTAAAACTTTCATAAATATTTGTCTCCTTTTTAATTTAATATATTAAAATTTTGTGTCATTGCATTTGACTAATATACCACATGATAAATTGCCTCTGCAACTTGCTCAATAAAATCAATTGCCTCATTAACCAAGATATCTTCAATGTTCCATGGTAATACCCCCGCATATTCAGGATTGATATCGGCTTCATGGACAATTTGATTACGCTGTCATACAATTAGTTTAAGTTGTATTTTTATCGAAAGCGAGGTAAGGAAACCCACCGATGCCATTAGGCTCGGTGGGATGAATTACCACCATTTGGTTTTGCTCTAAATTCATATTACTATTACCAAATCTATGACAAATACTTTCATTCTCTTTTTTTGTCAGCTATTTTACACTGACCTCTATTAATAATTAATCCTTTACTGAGTCCTGTTATAAAATAACAAGCCCAATCAAAATAACCGCTATTGCCACTAATCCCACGATTGCCCATGAACTTAGTTTTGTCATAGTCGCTTCATGATTTTCGATTTGATATTCCATTGCTCTTTTAGGAAAAGCCGATGTGAAAATAAAAGCAGGAATGAGCAATAAATAACGGAGGATAGTTAATAAAATGGCATAACTTGGCAGTAAAATTGACCCGATGCCGACTAAGCTGGCAATCATAAATTGCCAGCCCCACATGAGACTAATCACTGCATTTGGATAGATAAACATGCTATTTCGCCATAACGGTTTAATGTATTCCCATTTAGAATATTCTGTAGACATCGGCTTTTCAGCAAAAGGTAATGTTCCTAACCATAATGCTCCCATCACCAAACTACTGACAACTGACCCCCATGTAGCAAACCATGCATTGCCAAGCAAGATAAACAATCCTGCGATGCTGAAAAATACAACACCACCCTTATCGAGCCATGATGATTCGTGATATGTTTCACGATAACCGACAATCAATATTGACAACAAAAGTGGTAAACCAATTTTAATCCAGTTGCTAACATCATGCATATCAAACGTGACCCAGTAAATTATCCAGGGGACAAATCCCACAGCCATCCAAGCCATGCCCTTGATTTGAATGGGACCAGCAGGACGTGCTCCATCGGTAGCCTCAATTGAAACGTCATCTACTGATTTGAATAGAGCATTCATTTTCAAAAGCAAACCCAAATCACCATCTGCTTTATACAAACCTTGCATTAAGGCTTCCTGCCCCAACAACTCTCCTGTACTGATTTTCAACCATACTTCAGATGGTGATGCAATTGTCAGTGTAGGGGATTCAGCCTGCCCAAAATGAAATGTACATTTATCATTGGCAATGCGTAAATGGTATGTACCGTGTTCATCGCCGCTTATATCAAATTGAATGACGGCATCCAAATTTTCGGCAGCAGTTGGATTAAAACCCAGTGTCATACCTTCAATTGTTTGTCGTAATGTTAATTGACTCATAACGTCTCCTTCACAGTTTTAATGGTATATTCTAGCCATGTAATATACATTTGGGTGTATTCCTCGCCAAATTGACGCACCGACCCCCACATTATTCCCTCTGTTTGCAATCCCGTTTCTGAAATGATTTGCTCAACATAAGACTTTGTATGTGTTTGATACTGTTTTAATCTTTGTCGTTGCAATGCCAGAACATTTTGCAAGTGCTGTAAGATAATTTCTTTATCTAGCGAACCTGAGAAAAAAAGTTTGAGCAGTATGAAATCCTTTGTTGGTGTCAACTGGACAATTGGTTTGATGAGCCATGCCAAAAGCTTATCATTTCCTTTTTTTGTAATGGTATAAATTTTCTTATCAGGTTTACCGTCTTGCGGTTCAATTTCTATGGTAACCAAACCATTTTGTTCCAATTTTTTTAGGGTAGGATAAATTTGGCTTAATTGGGCATGCCAAAAAAACTGTGTGGATTTATCCATGTGTTTCTTTAGTTCATATCCCGTCATAGAATTGAGATTGAGAAATCCAAGCAATGTATGTTTAAGTGACATAGTATATATGAATCTTACTATATAAATTTTAATATATCAATATTTACATTATACCACAAAAAATCAATTTTGTCAAGGGGGAATTATAAATAATTTGGTTAGGGTTGTTTAATGCTAAAACAAAGAACATGGCTTGGTTCACGAAAATATGTTCTAAACTAACCAAATAACAAGGCATGGCTAGCGAGAGCGACATTATGAATTAGGTCACGTATTGTTCTTTGCGATAGTTTTGCTTATTTCTTTGTTTTGGTTATAATTTGGATGTTCAGGTAATGTTTTTGAATTTTGTAGCCGCAATTAGAAATCACGGGTACGAATCCAAAAACTTTTTCTTAAAAACTATAGCATGTGTGGTATGGAAACCGCACCTAGCTGATATTGACTCAGGATTACTTAACGAATGGAGCTAATGCAATGTTGAAACGATGGTTTAGTCGTTCTACTAATGGTGATGTTAAAGGACATGAGCATGACCATCTGATAAATTTATGTGCTGTAGTCAAAATTTATGAAACAGCCGCCGGAGATTTTAAGGCTCTACGTGGTGTAGACCTCCAAATTGAACATGGTGAATTTGTGGCGGTTGTTGGCAAATCGGGTAGTGGCAAATCAACACTGATTAACATGGTCACTGGCATAGACCGCCCAAGTTCAGGTGAAGTATTTGTAACAGGTGTGCCAGTTCACAAATTAAGTGAGGGACAATTAGCAAAATGGCGTGGGCGTAATTTAGGGGTTGTCTTTCAATTTTTCCAATTGTTGCCTACCTTGACTGTATTGGAAAATGTGATGTTGCCCATGGATTTCTGCAATATGTATCGAATGTGGGAGCGAGAAGAAAAAGCCATGCACTTTTTGGATTTAGTGGATATGACCGAGCATGCACATAAATTACCGAGTGCTACATCAGGAGGACAGCAACAACGAGTGGCGATTGCTCGTGCTTTAGCAAATGACCCTCCTATCATTGTTGCAGATGAACCAACAGGTAATCTTGATTCTGTCACATCTGAAGCAATCTTTCATCTTTTCACGGATTTGGTGCATAATGGAAAGACCATTTTGATGGTGACACATGATGTAGACCTGATAAAACGGGTCACCCGATCCATTATTGTTTCAGACGGCGAAATCGTTGAGGAAATTATTAACGAGGATGTGTAAATTATGAAAATTATTATCGCTGTGCATCACTTTCCCCCCAAATATACGAGCGGGGCTGAATTGCGAGCGTTTCGTACTGCCCAAGCCTTGCAAAAACGCGGCTATGAAGTGCGGGCAGTATGTGTCGAAAATATCGACAAGGGTCCCGATGGTGGAGTTACATGGCGAGATGAAATTTATGATGGAGTTCCTGTTCGCCGCCTGTCATTTAATTTGGAATCGGCTCCCGACCCATTCCGTTGGAGTTATGATAATCTATGGATTGGCGACCATCTATCTACCATGTTAGCAAATTACAAACCTGATATTTTTCATTTGGTAAGTGGTTATATAATGTCAGGCAGGGCACTACATGCCGCTTATCGACATAACATCCCTACTGTGTTGAGCTTGACAGATTTTTGGTTTCTATGTCCTCGCATTACCATGTTGCGGAGTGATGGTCATGTTTCGACATTACCAATTGACCCTGTACAGTGTTCCAAGTGTTTAGCAGAAGAACAACGCCGTTATCGTTTGCCAGGTCAATATGCCCCGAAATTGACAGATGTTTACTGGAAATATCAACATGGACATATTGAGCGTATTCAAGACCGTTTGAACTTTTTGCATGATACACTCAATCAAGTAAATGCCATTATCAGTCCTTCCCAATTTTTGCGGTCACTTTTCATCGAAACAGGCACCGACCCCAACAGTATCATTTTTTCACGGCAGGGGCATGATTTTTCGCATGTCTCGTCTGGTCTGTTACAAAAAATTCCTTCGGATACTTTACGAATTGGTTATGTTGGACAAATTGCTCCTCATAAGGGTGTGCATGTTCTTTTTGAAGCTGTGCGGCTTCTGCCAAATGCTAATGTCATGGTTAAAGCTTATGGGGATGCTACCCCATTTCCTAGCTATACGGCTCAATTGCAGAAATTGGCAACACATGATGAACGGCTTGAATTAGCTGGAGTATACCAGAGAAAAAATGTTAGCAAAGTTTTGCAGGAACTTGATGTTATCGTCGTGCCATCGGTGTGGTACGAAAACAGTCCCAACAGTATGCTTGAATCCTTTGCCCATAAGACTCCCGTCATTGCCTCCGATTTGGGTGGCATGGCTGAATTGGTTCTACATGGTCAGAACGGATTATTATTTGAAGTTGGTAATCCCAACAGTTTAGCTGAACAACTACAACATCTTTTAGATGAGTCGGATTTGCTATTGTCTTTACGTTCAGGAATAACACCGATAAAATCAACAACACAGGAATTGGATGAATTGGAGGCAATTTATCATCATCAGGATGTGTAGTAGGGTTGTTGTTGTACTGATTCATTAAAGAAAAATTAGAATATTCAAAAAAGTGCTAAAAAGTGCAAATTGGGTATTGACATGAAAAGAAAAATGTGATAAAATTGATTTCGTTGCTTTTAATGAACTTAAAAGCGATTATGAACTTTACCAACTGAATAGTGAAAGTAAATTGGTTAAAACTTAAATTAAAAGAGGTTTTTAAGCCTCAGTCAATTTTAAAAATTATACGAAGAGTTTGATCCTGGCTCAGGATGAACGCTGGCGGCATGCCTAACACATGCAAGTCGAACGGTAACAGGTCCTTCGGGATGCTGACGAGTGGCGAACGGGTGAGTAACACGTGGATAACCTGCCTCAAGGAGGGGCATAACTCGTGGAAACGCGAGCTAATACCCCATAGTCTTAATTTATTAAGTAAATGGTTAACTCTGCCTTGAGAGGGATCTGCGGGCTATCAGCTAGTTGGTGAGGTAATGGCTTACCAAGGCGAAGACGGCTAGGGGACGTGAGAGCGTGACCCCCCACAATGGGACTGAGACACGGCCCATACTCCTACGGGAGGCAGCAGTGAGGAATATTGCACAATGGGGGCAACCCTGATGCAGCAATGCCGCGTGGACGAAGAAGGCCTTCGGGTTGTAAAGTCCTTTTCTATGGGAAGAGTAAGGGACGGTACCATAGGAATAAGTCTCGGCTAACTACGTGCCAGCAGCCGCGGTAAAACGTAGGAGGCGAGCGTTATCCGGATTTACTGGGCGTAAAGCGCACGCAGGCGGTTAGGTAAGATAGATGTGAAAGCTCCCGGCTTAACTGGGAGAGGTCATTTGTGACTGCCTAACTTGAGGATGATAGAGGAGAGCAGAATTCCCGGTGTAGTGGTGGAATGCGTAGATATCGGGAGGAATACCAGTGGCGAAGGCGGCTCTCTAGATCATGTCTGACGCTCAGGTGCGAAAGCGTGGGGAGCGAACGGGATTAGATACCCCGGTAGTCCACGCCGTAAACGATGGATACTAGGTGTCGGGATGGGTAAAACCACTCGGTGCCGAAGCTAACGCGATAAGTATCCCGCCTGGGGAGTACGATCGCAAGATTAAAACTCAAAGGAAAGGTGATGGAAACTGAGCCGACCCCTCGGGGAGCCTATACAGGTGTTGCATGGCTGTCGTCAGCTCGTGTCGTGAGATGTTGGGTTAAGTCCCGCAACGAGCGCAACCCTCGTCGTTAGTTACAAGTGTCTAGCGAGACAGCCGGGGTCAAACCGGAGGAAGGTGAGGACGACGTCAAGTCAGCATGACCTTTATGTCCAGGGCTACACACACGCTACAATGGTCGGTACAATGGGAAGCTACACTGCGAAGTGATGCGAATCTTCAAAGCCGATCTCAGTTCGGATGGCAGTCTGCAACTCGACTGCCTGAAGTTGGAGTTGCTAGTAACCGCACGTCAGCATAGTGCGGTGAATACGTTCCCGGGCCTTGTACACACCGCCCGTCACGTCATGGAAGCTGGTAACACCTAAAGCTGGTGACCAAACCGCAAGGTAGGAGCTAACTAGGGTGGGACTGGTGACTGGGACGAAGTCGTAACAAGGTAGCTGTAGCGGAAGCTGCGGCTGGATCACCTCCTTTCTAGGGAGCATAAATAGTTAAGTTCGGAATTTGAACTGAAATAGTCAAGTATAGATGAGTCTTAGCTGTTCAAGCTCGAGAATAAAACGAAAATCCAATTTGCTTTCACTACTTAGCTGGTAAGGCGGGGGCTTGTAGCTCAGTTGGTTAGAGCACTGTGCTGATAACGCAGGGGTCAGTGGTTCGAGTCCACTCAGGCCCATATTTGGGGACGTAGTTCAGTTGGGAGAACGCTTCCCTTGCACGGAAGAGGTCAGGAGTTCGAGTCTCCTCGTCTCCATTGTGGTTAATAGTCAGTGTTTGGTTTTTATGCTGTGTATAGAAGTCAAGCACTGGGGATTAACCTCAACATATTGCTCATTGATTTTGTTGATGAGTGTAAATAGAACTTTAACAACTGAATAGGATATTATATATCTTCACGTAAGATAAATGATAAGCGAGTAAGGGCACATAGAGAATGCCTAGGTACCAAGAGCCGAAGAAGGACGTGGTTGACTGCGAAAAGCTTCGAGGAGTCGTCAGCAGGCGTTATAACTCGAAGATATCCGAATGGGGAAACCCGGCAGAGCTAATCCTCTGTCATCCTTAGTTGAATACATAGGCTAAGGAAGGTAAGCGGGTGAACTGAAACATCTAAGTAACCCGAGGAAAAGAAAGTATTCTGTGAGTAGTGGCGAGCGAAAGCGGAACAGCCCAAACCGGGTGGTACGCCACCTGGGGTTGTAGGACTTCGCATGTGGAGTGATAAATTGGTTAATTAGCAGAACTCATCTGGAAAGGTAGACCATAGAGGGTGATAGTCCCGTATGTGAAAATTAACTAACTCCGCGAAGTATCCTGAGTACCACGGGACACGTGAAACCCTGTGGGAATCTGGGGAGCCCACTTCCCAAGGCTAAATACTCTTGGTGACCAATAGTGGACAAGTACCGTGAGGGAAAGGTGAAAAGAACGGCCGTGAGCCGAGTGAAATAGAACCTGAAACTATGTGCCTACAAGCAGTCGAAGCACGATACACATGATGTGTTAGTGTGACGGCGTGCCTTTTGGAGAATGAACCAACGAGTTACTCCTCTGTGGCGAGGTTAAGATAATAACAATCGGAGCCGTAGCGAAAGCGAGTCTGAATAGGGCGATGAGTCGCAGGGGGTAGACACGAAACCTGGTGAGCTAACCATGGTCAGGTTGAAGCGAGAGTAATGCCTCGTGGAGGACCGAACGGTTGTATGTTGAAAAATGCTCCGATGAACTGTGGTTAGAGGTGAAATGCCAAGCGAACCAGGAGATAGCTTGTTCTCCCCGAAATAGCTTTAGGGCTAGCGTTCGGTAATTGCTTATCGGAGGTAGAGCACTGGATTGGCTAGGGGGCGAAAAGCTTACCAAACCAAACTAAACTCCGAATGCCGATAAGTTTATCCGGGCAGTTGGACTGTGGGAGATGAGTTCCATGGTCGAAAGGGAAACAGCCCAGACCGTCAGCTAAGGTCCCCAAGTACAGGCTAAGTGGGAAAGGTTGTGAGATTACTGAGACATCCAGGAGGTTGGCTTAGAAGCAGCCATCCTTTAAAGAGTGCGTAATAGCTCACTGGTCTAGTGATGTTGCGCCGAAAATGTAACGGGGCTCAAGTCTGTCACCGAAGCTACGGGTTTAGAGGAAAGGAATACGGAGTTGGAAATTAGGAGTTAGAAGCAATTCTAATACCCTAATCTCTAATCTTTAATTCCTGACCCTGAGCGGTAGGGGAGCGTTCTGTTAGAGAAACAAGGCATACTGTAAAGAGTGACTGTGGCTAACAGAAGTGAGAATGTTGGTATGAGTAGCGAAAGAGATGTGAGAATCATCTCCACCGGAAGTCTAAGGTTTCCACCGGAAGGTCAATCCGCGGTGGGTTAGTCGGGCCTAAGCCGAGGCCGAGAGGCGTAGGCGATGGACAACAGGTTAATATTCCTGTACTAGCATTGTGGAGTGATGGTAGGACGCAGTGAGGTAGACCAGCCAGCAGATGGCGTTTGGTGCTGAGCGTGTAGGACAAGGATCCGTATAGGAAAAACCGTGCGGGGAGTCTGAGGCGTTGTATGCGAAGACCAAAATGGTCGCAAGTGGTTAATCCATGCTGCCAAGAAAAGTACCTAAACTTTGAAGCAATGCTACCCGTACCGCAAACCGACACAGGTAGACAAGTAGAGAATACTAAGGTGAACGAGAGAACCTTCGTTAAGGAATTCGGCAAAATTGATCCGTAACTTAGGGATAAGGATCGCCCTTTTGAGTGAAGTCGCTTGCCGATGGAGCTTAGGGGGGCCGCAGAGAATAGGCCCTGTCGACTGTTTAACAAAAACACAGGTCTCTGCTAACTCGTAAGAGGAAGTATAGGGGCTGACACCTGCCCAGTGCCGGAAGGTTAAAAGGAGGCGTTAGCGAAAGCAAAGCGTTGAATTGAAGCCCCGGTGAACGGCGGCCGTAACTATAACGGTCCTAAGGTAGCGAAATTCCTTGTCGGGTGAAAGTATCGGAAAATGCCCGAAATGTGAAGTGATTCGCATTCAGTAAACTGGCTAATATCGGGGAAGGCTAACTCTTGATTGTTATAAATCAGATATGCTAATCCCGAGGCAATCTTACTACTACATAAGTAGTGGGGGAGCCGTAACGACTGATTCGAAAGATGAGATTTGTCTTGTATTGTCAGGATGAATAATACGCCAGCTCTTATTTAGTAGAAGGTATCTATGGATTTTGCATCGTATATTACCGGGTTTACAGATGGAGAAGGATGCTTTTTGATTTCATTTAATCAACGAGCAAAACTGAAAACTGGACTTGAAGTTCAACCGAGTTTTTCGATTTCTCAGCATAAGAGAAACAGGAAGATTCTGGAAGATATTCATTCGTATTTCAAGTGTGGAGGAATTCATTTTTCAAAGCGGGATCAGAATTATAAATGGGAAGTTCGAAGCCTTTCGGATATTCTCACAAAGATAATTCCTCATTTTGAAAAATACCAACTGAAAACCAAAAAGAAAGATGATTTTCTTATATTTAGAGAAATCTGTTTCTTAATGAAAGAGTCGAAGCATTTAAATGCTAAGTATCTCTCTGAGATAATAGATAAAGCGTATATAATGAATGAATCTGGGAAAAGGAAATATACAAAATCAAAACTTCTAAGGATATTGAATAAGAAGATGAGATAGTCTAATCAGCCATGAAAATGGTCGTAAAGTTACTTTTATATAAAAGTAATTCCTCAAATGAAGTTCCGACCCGCACGAAAGGTGTAACGAACGGGGTACTGTCTCAACGAAGGACTCGGCGAAATTGAACTATGCGTGAAGATGCGCATTACCTACAGCAGGACAAAAAGACCCCGTGGAGCTTTACTGTAACTTGACATTGGGTTAGGGCTTGGTTTGTGTAGGATAGCTGGGAGACTTTGAAGCTAGGGCGTCAGCCTTGGTGGAGTCGTCCTTGAAATACCAGCCTAACCAAGTTTTGGCTCTAATCGTCTACCGTGAATCCGGTGACGTAACAGTGTCAGGTAGACAGTTTGACTGGGGCGGTCGCCTCCTAAAGAGTAGCGGAGGCGCCCAAAGGTTCCCTCAGGCTGAATGGAAACCAGTCGGAGAGTGTAAAGGTAAAAGGGAGCTTGACTGCAAGACAGACACGTCAAGCAGGGACGAAAGTCGGGCTTAGTGATCCCACGTTTCTGAGTGGCAGGGACGTGGCCTAACGGATAAAAGCTACCCCGGGGATAACAGGCTAGTCTCCCCCAAGAGTCCACATCGACGGGGAGGCTCGGCACCTCGATGTCGGCTCGTCGCATCCTGGGGCTGGAGTAGGTCCCAAGGGTTGGGCTGTTCGCCCATTAAAGCGGTACGCGAGGACCGGGGTGGACAGACCGCTGGTGTACCAGTTGTCTCGCCAGAGGCATAGCTGGGTAGCTAAGTCTGGAAAAGATAACCGCTGAAAGCATCTAAGTGGGAAACTTGCTCCAAGATGACATCAGCCATCCCCTTGAGGGAGTAAGACCGCTGAGAGATTATCAGTTTAGATAGGCGGCATGTGGAAGCATGGTAACATGTGAAGCAAAGTCGTACTAATGGTCGAGGGCTTATCATTTGTGTGAATGAAGAAAATATATCCTGTTCAGTTTTTAAAGTTCTATTGTGATTTTTTGTCTTTTGTTTTGTCAAATAAAGATATTGGTGATGATAGCGGTGAGGGTACACCTGGTCACATCTCGAACCCAGTAGTTAAGCTCATCTGCGCCGATGGTACTTGAGGGGTAGCCCTCTGGGAGAGTAGGACGTTGCCAATATTCTTTTTTGGTTTAAAGCAAATTATTTTTCTAGCAAAATTCATACCACCCGTCGTTAACAATTCCGCTTATTTCCTCAATGTCCTAATTGCTCATCGGTATCATTTTCCACAACAATTATAATCGCAAGCGTGGATCCATGGCATCACGTAATCCATCACCTAACAGGTTGAATCCAAGAACTGTTATCATGATAGCCAAACCAGGAAAGAAAACCAAGTGTGGAGCACTAAATAATTGAGCTCGTTCAGCACTAAGCATAGCACCCCATTCGGGTGTTGGTGGTTGGGCTCCCAAACCCAAAAATGACAATGCGGCTGCTTCTAAAATAGCCGTGCCAATTCCTAACGTTCCTTGCACAATTAGAGGAGGTAATGCATTTGGTAAAATATGCTGACTAACAATTCGTATAGGAGATGCCCCAACAGCACGAGCAGCAGATACATACTCTTCTTCCTTTACTGACAACACGCTTGAACGAATCACACGAGCATAAGCAGGTATACTGACAATAGCAATTGCTAACATGGCATTGGTCAAACCAGGTCCGAGCACACTTGTGATGGCAATCGCTAAAAGTAAGAAAGGAAATGCTAACATAACATCAAGAGTACGCATGATAACATCTTCTAGCCAGCCACCACTATATCCAGCAATTGTCCCTAAAAATACCCCTACAACAACAGCAAAACCGATAGTAATAAAACCGATAAAGAGCGAGACTCGTGTACCATAGACAACACGACTAAATAAATCGCGCACATTTCCATCAATTCCCATGATGTGTTGTGGTTTGTCTGCTGAACAACCCAACAGATGAATGCATGGCTTTTCCCTTTTTTTAATGTTCTCAATACCAATTAACGGTTCTATTGGATCATACGGAGCAATGAAAGGGGCGAAAATCGCAATCAAAACCAATATACCTAAAATAATCATCCCAGCTATGCCCGAACGTTGCCTAAACAAACGCTCAATTGTAAGCCGCCATAAACCTTGACTATATTTTTGTTTTCTTTTTCGTTGTTTTGACATAATTTTTTTGAAGATATACAGAAGTACAAAAGATTTATCTTTTGCATGCAATAGCTAAAGCTATTACACTCCTAACTCTCAACTTTACTCCAAACTAATACGTGGGTCAAAGAAGGCATAAGATAAATCTACAATGAGATTACTAGCAACATAACCGACTGCTACCACCAATGTAAAGCCTTGAATAATCGGAAAGTCGCGGGCCGTTATTGCCTCAAATAAACTTTTTCCTACACCAGATAAACCAAAAATTGTTTCTGTTAGGATAGCCCCACTGAAAAGTGTTCCTAATTGCAAACCAATAATTGTTACAATAGGTAGCAAAGCATTTTGTAGAGCATGCAAAACGATAACCCGAATTTCTCGTAAACCTTTTGCCTTTGCTGTACGGACGTAATCTAAACTTAGCACTTGCAACATGCTTGAACGAGTCATGCGGGCAATAATTGCCATAGGAATAGTGCTAAGGGCGACAGCAGGTAAAATCATGTGCTGAATAGCATCCAAAAAAACAATCCAATCACCAGTGATAAATGAGTTAAAAATAAACATATTTGAGACAAATTCACTCACCCCATAAGCAAATGTGTCTGGTACTAAGTTCCAGTCGTAGACTTCATAAAATGGAATGCATTTCATGCCTGGCGATAAACGCCCTGATGGGGGAAGTTGAAATGGCGTTCCTTTTAGTACCAGAGCAAAGATGTATGCTAACATTAATCCCAACCAAAAGACAGGCATGGAAACACCAACATTTGCTAAAACCATTGTACTTACATCAACATAAGAATTATGTCGGATAGCTGAAATAATACCTGCCGTAATTCCTAATGTACTGGCAATGACTAAGGCAATAAACCCAAGTTCAATACTGAGTGGTAATCTCTCAATTAAAATATCAACGATTGGGCGATTAAACCGAATGGATGTACCAAAGTCCCCGCTAAAAATATCACCCACATAAACCATAAATTGGATATAAATTGGTTTGTCTAATCCTTTCTCATGAAGGAATCGCTCGCATATTTCGGGGGTTGCTTTTTCACCTAGCATAGCCGTACATGGGTCGCCAGGAACAACGCGAGCTAAAATGAAGATGACTACCAATACTCCAAATAGTACAGGAATAGCCGCTACAAAACGACGGAGAGTATACTTTAGCATAATTTACCTCTAAGTGTAAAATGTGAAAATCATAAAATTTAGAAATTCAATCTTTCTACAAAATTGGATTTCTCTCAATTATCAACTTGTGATGTAGTTTAACAAAAATTATGCTTGTTGGCAAATCAGGCATTAGAAGTTAGAAAAGTTGAACTTCTAGACAGTTGTTGTATAATTTATTTGACAATTTGCTATTAAAATGTTAAGCTTTTTCTCACATGCAACGAAATATTAACCAGCTATACTACGTTTTATCTACGGGATTCATTCTGATTGCCTTGAGCTTGATTTACTGGCAAATAATCAAGGCACAAACACTTCTCACTCGCAATGATAACCCACGTCTGATTATCGCTGAACAGCAAATCAGACGTGGAACAATCTTTAGTCGTGAAGGGAAAGTTTTGGTGAAGACGATAATAAATGACAATGATTTTAGCCAACGTCATTATCTTTATCCTTCGCTCGCTCATGTGACAGGATATTATAGTGTACGGTATGACAGTAGCGGCTTAGAATCAGTCTTCTCAGAAATCTTAGTCGGACATGGTAAACAAACTTATATAGAATCACTTTTACATCGTCCCCAATTTGGAGAGCATATTACTACAACCATTCAACTATCAGCCCAACTTGTTGCCGATGAAGTTTTGGCAAAAGCAAATACCAATGGTGCCATAATTGTACTCGATACTGATACAGGGAATATTTTGGTCATGAGCAGTCGCCCGACATTTAATCCCAACATCGTGGATACAAAATGGGATAGTCTAATTCATGACACTAATGCCCCTTTATTAAATCGAGCCACACAAGGAATTTTTCCACTAGGGAAAATGGCAAAACTTGTAGGGCTAATCAGTTTATTGGAAAATAATAATCCTTTACCAACAGACCCACTTGATATTCAACTATCACTAGATAAAATGGATTGGATTACTGTCGTGCAGCAACTTCACTTTGACCGTGAATTAACATTTACCCTGCCAACCGAAAAAGGGCGTATCCCGACAAATTTACCTGACAAAGCACAGGAAATATCGACCACACCCTTGCATGTAGCACTTATGGCTGGAGCATGGCGACAACATGGCATCATTCCTATTCCGACATTAATTCAGACAAATGACATCATATCGTCATCTAAAATGCGTTTGATGAATACCGCTACAGCTGACTTCATGAACAGTACTATTACAGATGTTTCCATTTTTGTTCCGCCTGAAATAACAGGCAATGAATCAATTAGCTGGTATATTGGTCTCCCCAAAAATCATCCTTCTATTGTTTTACAAGCAATTTCGTTTTAGTTTTAATTATGACAAAAAAGCGAATCCTATTTCTACTCTCCGACACAGGAGGAGGGCATCGTTCAGCCGCTAAGGCAATTACAGAAGGATTGCATCACATCAATCCTAAACAGTATCATGTCTTTATTGAAGATGTATGGCAAATACACACACCTTACCCTTTCAATCAAATTCCTAAATTATACCCATGGTTTATCAGTTCAGGCTTACCACTGTGGCAATTGATGTGGTGGCTGTCTACTCAAACGCAAGCACATCTGCTCTTGTTCAAATGTGTTCTACCGATAGTTAGAAATAGACTCATCGCTTTTTTACGCATGACACGACCTGATATAATTGTTTCTGTTCATCCGTTTATGAATCATGTTATCATGCAACTCGTTAGTGAAATTGGTTTAACAATTCCATTTTTAACTGTTGTTACTGATTTGGTCAACGTGCATCCAGCTTGGATATGTCCTGATGTTAGTTATTGTTTAGTTCCGACGGAACCTGCTCGGCAACATGCCATTCGATTTGGCATGGATTCCAATAAAGTGACCGTAGCAGGTCAGCCTATCAGTTTGAAATTTGGTCAGAAAAAGCATGATAAAGAGACTCTACGCAAAAAACTAACACTTTCTCCCAATCGAAAAACTGTGTTGATTATGGGAGGTGGGGAAGGATTTGGCAATATATTTGAGATTGCTCGTCATATTGCCCAAAGACTTTCACATGTTCAGATGATAGTTGTAACAGGACGTAATCATGCCTTGTGGCAAAAATTAAAAAAGGTTCATTGGGAAATTCCAACCAAGATTTATAGTTTTGTTAATAACATACCTGATTTAATGTGGAGTGCGGATGTGCTTATCAGCAAAGCAGGACCCAACACCATAAGTGAAGCACTAGTAGCCAATTTACCAATGATTATTTCGGGCTACATTCCAGGTCAAGAAACGGGTAATATTGCCTATATTCAACATCATCAAGCAGGTGTCTTTGCTTCTAATCCTGTCCAAATCGCCATGCTTGTGTTGCGATGGTTTGAGGATGGTCAACCGTTTTTACAACGCATGGCAACCAATGCAGCCGCCATTGCTAAACCTCGAGCGGCATTAATTATTGCAAAACATGTTGCAAATTTGATTTAATATAGTAAGTATGGTACAATCCGATATCTCGTTTTTTATGATATTATGAGGTATTACATGGACAACTTAGATAATCATCATGCATCTGTTAATCAGTTGGCAATATTGATATTTTATTTCGTCTTAATTGGATTAATCACTATTTTAAGCTATTTGCAGGACACATTAGAATTCAATCGTTGGCTTGTCCAAGTACTTTTGATATCACTTGGGGTAGGTGTCTTTGTTTTTATGGGAAGTAAATACCCTAAGCTATCTGCTCAACGAGGTGTCCTGTTAGCATTTAGCATTGGCGTTATGACAATTATCCCAGCAGTACTCATGAGTCTTAGCTTTCCCGATGAATTTTGGACTCAATATGCCACTATTGGCTTAAGTATGGCCGCGGCAAGCTTGTTAGGATTTATTTTTATTGAATTGAGTAGCCGATATTTAGATAGATGAGAAAGGAGACAACACAAAATCAATGACAATAATAAAATGTAGTGTGTGTATTACAGCCCACAACGAAGAAGAGAACATAAAACAAATTTTAGAATCAATGAGTAATCAACGATTACACAACGTTCAGATTACGGAAATCATCGTGGTGGCTTCGGGATGCACAGATAACACCGAAGCGATTGTGGAAGCATACGCTCAGATTGAGCCTCGTATCAAGCTATTTATCCAACAGAAACGTGAAGGAAAAACAAGTGCAATTAATGTTTTCCTTCGTCATGCCCAAGAAAAAATTTGTGTTTTGGAAAGCGGCGATACAGTTCCTCATGAAGATGCCATTGAAAACATGGTCAGGATGTTTGCCGACCCTGCAGTAGGCATGACTGGGGCTCATAAAGTTCCTGTGAATACACCCGACCATATTGTGGGATATTTTTCTCATCTGCGACTTGCCTTAGAACATCAACTTTGCTTGGAAATTCCACGTTTGGGGGAATTAATTGCTTTTCGGAAAGTGTTTGATTCTATCCCCCTTGATATAGCTATGGATGAGGCTTTTGTAGAAGCATTGGTCATTCGGCGAGGATTACAAGTACGGTATGCTCCTGATGCAATCGTTTATAATATGGGACCAACTACGATTACTGATTTTATCAAACAACGCCGCCGAAACCATGCAGGACATTTGCATTTGCAAGAAAAGTATGGCTATCAAGTTTCTAGCTTAAATTCAAATCGTGTTCTCAAAGTGGCAATTAGCAAAGTATGGGGAGCAATACGTTTAATAGGTGTACTTTTCTGGTTAGGTATACTTGAATTTTATGCTCGTTTGCTTGGAACATGGGATTACAAAGTTAATAAAAATACCCATGTGGTTTGGGATATAGCCTGGACGACTAAGAAATTAGTATACCACAAATCCCACAGGGAGAAGGAGGGCTCTGGGGCTTAGACATGACAAGTATTTGAAATCTGTCATGTCTAGTTCTGAAACCTGTCAGGTCTGAAGCCGAATATGCAAATCATTCAACTGATGTTCCATGACAGGCGTAGGAACACCCGCCATCAAGTCGGCAGCCGATTGAGATTTTGGGAAAGCAATAACTTCGCTGATATTTGGTTCACCTGCTAAAATCATCACCAAGCGGTCAATACCAGAAGCAATCCCACCATGCGGCGGTGTGCCGTATTCAAACGCTTCAAGCATATGACCGAATTGGTCTTTAGCCTCTTCGATATCCAAGCCAATCAAATCAAATATTTTCTCTTGTATATCTCGCTGATGAATCCGAATACTACCACCAGCTAATTCATAGCCGTTGCATACTAAATCATGCTGTTTGCCATGTGCCTTACTTGGGTCAGTGTCAAGAAATGTAATATCCTCATCCATCGGTGCAGTAAAAAGATGATGACTTGGGTCCCATCGTTTTTCGTCTTCATTCCACATGACAAGAGGAAAATCAATCACCCAGCAAAAGGCGACCACATCATCATCCACTAAGCCTAATCGCTTGCCAAATTCATCCCGCAACTTAGCTAGGGCATTATTGGCAATTTCAGCAGTATCTGCCACAATCAGCAATAAATCACCAGGCTCACCCTCTAAATGTTTGACAATATTATCAACGATTTCAGGCTTGAGGAATTTGATAAATGATGAACGATGTGGTTTATCACCATCGCCTACAATCAACCATGCTAACCCTTTTGCCCCAAACTGTCGGACAAATTTGGTCAACTCATCAATTTTCTTACGACTATAGGTGCCGCATCTTTTAGCATTGATTCCTCTGACCATGCCTCCATTATTAATGGTATTAGAAAACACCTTGAATCCACAATCAGCAACCAAATCATTTAGTGTTTTTAATTCCAGCCCAAAACGAATATCTGGTTTATCAATACCAAAACGTTCCATCACTTCGGGATAGTTAAAACGTGGAAAGGGTTTGTGGAGGATTTTCTTGTCGCTTACATCCTCCACAATGCCAGTCATGAGTCTTTCTGTCAAAGTCAGAATATCATCTTGGTCAACAAAACTCATTTCCAAGTCAAGTTGGGTAAATTCGGGTTGTCTGTCACCACGTTGGTCTTCATCACGAAAACAGCGGGCAATTTGAAAATAACGTTCATACCCCGCAATCATTAACAACTGTTTTAATTGCTGTGGGCTTTGCGGCAAAGCATAGAATTTACCAGGATGAACGCGACTAGGAACCAAATAATCTCTAGCACCTTCGGGCGTACTTTTAAACAAAATCGGCGTTTCGACTTCGATAAAGCCTTCTTTTGCAAGGAAATTACGCATGTACAAAATGACATTATGCCGAAGTAGCATATTTCGTTGCATGCGTTGCCGTCGTAAATCCAAATAGCGATATTTCAGCCGTAGTGCTTCATCAACAGTATCTTCCTTATTGATGTAAAACGGTGGTGTTTTAGCAGGATTGATAATTTCGATAGCATGGGCAATCACTTCAATCGCACCTGTTGGCATATTCGGATTTGCTAAACCTTCGGGACGATGATGCACTATCCCTTCTATTTTTATTACATATTCATTTCGTAAACGGGTAGCAGTTTCGTGACATGTTGCTTCATGTTCGGGATTAAAAACAATTTGGCTAAGCCCCCAGCGATCTCGCAGGTCAATGAAGACTAGACCGCCATGGTCTCGCCATTGATTTACCCAACCTGATAAGATGACTTTTTTGCCGTCATGTTCGGCACGAAGTTCGCCACAGTTATGTGTTTTATACATTTTTTCTTCCTTCGTAAATAATTAGATATAATAGCGGTAGGTAGACCTGACAGGTTTTTAGATACATGTCAGGTCTATGTAATTGAAACTTATTTTAACACACCTTGGAAAAAATGGCAATTGAACAATCATGGCAATATTATTTTGTTGTTTGCTTGTTTCTAGTTTGTAGGCTATAATCAAAATGATTTTGTCTATATTTCTAATTTGCGTCAATCATTAAGGAGATTTATCACAGTGCGTGTTTTGATAACAGGTATGAGTGGATTTGTGGGAGGGCATTTGACCAAATACCTCGCCAAAGATTCAAATATACAATTATACGGTGCGGCAAATATCCCTATTAACTTTCCTCCTGAATTGCAAGCAAGAGTCACTCATTTCGAAGGCGATTTATTATCTGAATCGTTTGTCCATGAAGTCCTCCAAAATGTCACCCCAGACCACATCTATCATTTAGCGGGGCAGGCTTACGTCCCTGCTGGTTGGTCTAAGCCATGGCGGACTTTCGAAATAAATGTGCGACCTCAATTTAATTTGCTCAAGGGATTGATTGATTTAGATATTAATGCTCGATTTTTAAGTGTTACTTCTAGCAAGGTTTATGGGCACATCCCAACCGAAGACATGCCTATAAAAGAGTCAGCTCCATTTTGTCCTGATAGTCCTTATAGTGTTAGCAAAGCAACTCAAGACTTGATGGCATATCAATATTATCTTAGCCATAACCTTCCTATTATTATTGTTCGTCCATTTAATCATATTGGACCTAATCAGAACCCAAATTTTGTCACATCCTCTTTTGCTGAGCAGATTGCATGTGCCGAAGCAAAATTCACGGAACCCGTTATCAAAGTAGGAAATCTGTCTGCCAAACGTGATTTTACTGATGTGCGAGATGTTGTGCGGGCTTATGTTGATTTGATGAAGCATGGCACTGTTGGACAGGCATACAATATCGGTTCAGGTCGAGCTGTGAGTATTCAATCAATTTTAGATGGTTTTCTAAAATTAAGTACGATACCGATTCGGGTCGAACAAGACCCTGCACGAATGCGTCCCGTTGACCAACCGATTAGCTATAATGACATCAGCAAAATCAAGCAAGAAATTGGTTGGCAACCTGAAATTTCTTTGGAACAAAGTTTGCATGATATTTTAAGTTTCTGGCAGCAAAAAGTAAGGAGTAAGGAGTTGCTCGCTAGTTCTTAGTTATAAGGAGTAAATATTTAATGAGTAAAAAGAAAGCCTTAATCACAGGTATCACAGGCCAAGATGGTTCATACTTGGCTGAATTTTTGTTAGAACAAGATTATAAAGTTATTGGCATGGTACGGCGTACCAGCACCATAAATTTCGACCGCATTAAACATTTGCAGGATAATCCTGAATTAGAGTTGGTTCAAGGTGATTTGCTCGACCAAGTGTCATTGATTGGCATTTTGCAAGACTATCAACCTGATGAAGTATACAACTTGGCGGCTCAATCATTTGTGCCCACGTCATGGAAACAACCCGTTCTCACTGGTGAATTTACGGCATTAGGGGTTACACGTGTATTGGATGCCATTCGGATTGTTGACCCGAAAATCCGTTTTTATCAAGCAAGTTCTTCTGAAATGTTCGGTAAAGTTCGTGAAGTACCTCAAACTGAAAAGACCCCATTCCATCCACGTTCTCCTTACGGTGTAGCAAAGGTATACGGGCATTGGATTACGGTAAATTATCGGGAAAGTTATGGATTGTTTGCATGTTCTGGGATACTATTTAACCATGAGAGTCCTCGTCGTGGGGTTGATTTTGTTACGCATAAGGTAACGCTTGGAGCAGCTCGAATTAAATTTGGGCTACAAAATGAATTGCGATTGGGAAATTTGGATTCCAAGCGTGATTGGGGCTATGCTGGTGATTATGTCAAAGCCATGTGGCTGATGTTGCAACAAGATATTCCTGATGATTATGTAATCGCCACTGGCGAAACACATTCTGTACGAGAATTGTGTCAAGCCGCCTTCGACTGTGTAGGGTTGGACTGGGAAAAGTATGTTGTCGTTGACAAGCAATTTTATCGTCCTGCCGAGGTTGATGTGTTAATTGGCGACCCATCAAAAGCAAAATCTAAATTAGGGTGGCAACCTCAAGTTACTTTTGACGGATTAGTCAAGATGATGGTTGAATCTGATTTAGAAATAGTTAAGGCAGAACTTTGCCCTCCCCCTAGCTCCCTCCCATAGGGAGAGGGAACTTTTTCACCCCTCTCCTTGCAGGGGAGGGGCTGGGGGTGGGGTCTTGCTCCCAGAGGGAGAGGGAATTTCCTCCTTATAGGGGAGGGGCTTAGAGCTGTTCAATGCTAGTTGTAGGGGCGGGCCATACGCCCCTTACTATTAAGCTTGCTTTTTCATGTCAAAGCAAGCTTTGACCATCCAATTTATCTTGTCAAAAAATAACATTGAACAGCTCTTGCTGGGGTGGGGTTTTGCTCCCAGCAGGGAGATGGGAAGTAAGTCAGGCTTTTTTTTAGTTAAATCAGGGAATCCCTCATGGTATGTTGAAATAATCTAGGGTATAATTTATAATGTAAATATTTATAATTGGAAGTTAGGACAATTAAAAACATGAAAAAATTACGATTAAAACGTACAAGAGGACAAAGTCTGGTTGAATTTGCACTTATTCTTCCCATCTTATTGCTAGTATTAGTTGGCATTCTTGAAGGAGGACGGTTAGTCTTTATTTGGATATCTGTTCAACATGCCGCTCGAACTGCGGCTCGTTATGCAATATCGGGACAACCCTTAGATATTAATGGTGAATTATGGCAACTTGATGCTTTTTATCCCCCCCAACATTCAAGTAACCCCGAAGATAGCCGCGTTTTCCATATCCAAAATGTAGCAATTGCAGCTTCTTCTTGGACAGGATATTCCAAAATCTTAACCAAAACAAATCTAGCCGCCTCTGAGCTAGATTTTGGCAAATGCTTTGATATAACACAATCTACTATAGATTATCCTGGTATTGCCTTTAATGAAGAATGTAGCGGAGTATTAGGCATCCAAGTTGAAGGCTGTTGTCAATTGGTCGGTTTTCAGGAAAAGATGGTACCAAATTTTGCGGGAGTGCCTGGTACAGATGTTCGAGTTACAGTATATCAACAGGTAAAATTTATGCTACCTTTTTATGAAAGTTTAGGTAGCCTTGCCTTTAGAAATAAACCTATTCTTGTTAGTGCTTCTGTTAAGATGAAAAATGAGGGAATTGGTAGTGCTTCGCAAGCTCAAGAACTTATTGATGATATTGGCGGGATATGTCCAAATCCTCCTTGCTACGCCTCCCCTACCCCACCTCACACTCCTATTCCTAAATGCCATATTACAATTGATAGTGATGGGAATGGTGGGGATGATTGTAATTGTTATTATTTTAAGGGTGAAACAATTTCTGCCGAACTTGTGAATTGTAACCAAAACGAAAGCTATGATATTTATATTAAAAATGCAAGTCAAGAAAATACAGTAGAGTCAGTTGTTGTTAGTAGTAATCCGCAACCTTTTACAATAGACGTGACTGCTCCACCATTACCTAACCCTATTTTGATATGTGCCCCATATTATATTGATGCTCGTCAGAATAATGATGTAAAAGCTTTTATTCCTAGCACGACACAAACCGATGATGCTGGTGGTGCAACAGGATTAGAAATTGAGACCGAGCGTCTGGTTAATCCTCCTTCTGATGATTTTGTGTTAGAGAGTACTCAAACAGATAATGGTACCACTGCCGCGACTTATGATTTGGAATTTGGACATGCTTGTATTCGTGTCGACCGTACCGCAGGAAGTTGTGGTTCTGAAACACAAGACCCGCCTGTCATTGCGGTCACTGTGCCAGAAAACAGCTCGATTTCTCTGCGACTGGAAAAGCATGCCTACGATTCAGATTATAGTGTGGAAAGTAATATTCCTGGTGCTTCTGTTCGAACAAGCACGACCAATGGGGCGGGAACGGGCGTTTTGGATTCACCTCCCACTTATGCTATTCCTGATGGTACGCCCAATGGCACTTATGAAATTAGTACCAAAGACATGGATGATAATATTATTGCTGTGGTGAGAATTGCAGTAGATACTCCATCTAATGCCTATATTTATGTTAAAAATGGTACGACGCATGCCGCGGGTACGATGCTCAATTTACAATTGAGAAACCACCCTGATGGAGAATATAACATTTTCTGGCGAAATACCAAACAAAATAACCTAAGCCCAACATCGACAATTGGGCCGGATGTAAATTATCCGTTCAATTTCACAATTCCATCCGATACACCTGTAGGCACTTATCGGCTAGCTTCTAAATTAGTCGGTTCAAATGATGAAACTGCTGGGGTCGACATAGAAGTTACTGTTACAAACGGAAACATAGAAATCTACGAAAATTCTGGAGACCCTAATCCACTTCATGTGGATAAGGGGGGTCTTGACATTGCACAAATACCTGGCTCACCCATTACTGTTAAAATAAATAATCACAATCCTTATGAGACCTATCAAATTTATGCTAGTGGAAGTGGTATGACCACCACTTTGTTGTTAGGTCACGTTTATGCTGATGCTACAGGTGCAGGGGCAGTAAATACTTATATACCCAATACAATTTATCAAGACATGTCCATTGATGTCGCTTCATATCCGATAGGAGTGAGTCCCGCACAAGGTGCACCTTTTGCAACTGTTGAACAACAAGTGGCATTGGTTGATTTAATCGTAACTAATATCGACATGCCGACGGACCCGCCCTTTAACGAATATTTCCCTATTACTTTGACTGTGAAAAATGATTCTGATGTATCTATTCCTTCTCATCTAACTTTTGATGTGGATGTGTATGTTGACCCACCGTTGGCACCAGATTTGGGAAGCTATTTACCGCCTGGTAATATAAAACGATGGCACATGAATGGTCTGGCAAGTCAAGCCTCAACTACTATGACCGCTCCAGTGGTGTTGCTAGGTGCGACCGAACATAAAATTTATGCACGAGTCGACACTTCTCAACGCGTTATAGAAGGTTCACCTGCTGAAGCAGATTCTGGTTCGAGTAACGAATTTAACAATATAATATCAACAACGGTTTTGCTGGATGAGTGTTCTGAAGAAATCACTTCTGCTGATGATGAGGGGTGGGTTATAGAGTCTTTTGGTAATGCAGAGCATGAAGGTTACTATACTTACCAAATGACAAACAGTCTGCAAATTGCTACACTCGGGGGCTGGACATCTGCCCGCAATGATGATACGCAAAACTTTAATGGCTCAAATGATAGCGGTTATACTTATGCGTATCGAAATTTCTCGGGCAATTTTGAAGTGCAAGCTCTGGTGGGAAGCAATGATCCTGGCAGTGACGGACTTGGATTTTATAGCAAATGGGGTATAGAAATCCGCGACTCTGCGGCAGGGAATGCAAAAAAACTACAATGGGCTTTCTATGACCGATTTCAAAGAATACAGATACTTTATCGTCATGGTAATTCGGTATGTTACACTTTAGGGGACAAGTCGTTTCCTCCGACACCAGGAACAATTGCTCAACCTGCTTGGATTAGAGTAATTAGAAATGGCGGCAAATTTGAATTGTATTATATGCCGGGGGGAAGCTCACATTGGTTGCAGGCAGATGTAACAGGATGGGATAGTGGTAACTGTGGTTTAACTAATGGAGCTGTTAATGATACCATGTCTGGTAATGTTCTAGTAGGTGTTTTTGCTACAACATACAAAGACAATGCTCCACCAAATACTTTTGAAGAATATAAGTTTTATGACTTTACTAAATTTCATATATGTACAGCTGGGACAGGTTGTACCTCTGGTAATGTACTTTATGGGGTTGATTACGATAGCGATAATGGTGTGGTAGACAACGGCTGGAATGTAATTGCTTACGGTTCTGCCAAGTCAGCCAGTCCACCATATTCCTTCATGCGAGAGGTAATTCGTCCTTACCAAGCCTTTACTAGCACGAACAATGAAGTTACGATGATTACCAATGGGCAAGGCGTTGAAGCAACTAATGATTTTGGAAACGATAACGGTTATGTCCTATCAAACATCAGTGTAACTGGTGATTTTGATGTGCGAGTTCAGTTGACCGAACAAAACGATTTAGAGCCTGTGATGTATTCTAATGGCAATGACCTAAATATATCCGATAAAGCTGTGGCTGGTATAGAACTCAGGGCAACTTTTGAAGGGAATTCTGATAAAGTTGCATGGTTTGCTGCTCATGGTAGCGGCTTAAATTACATTAGTCGTATCAATGGAAATACTTCGCTTGGTTCTGGTGGGATTGGTGGAGGTGGTTTGCCTGTTTGGTTACGCATGGTGCGGTCAGGAGAAAAAGTTAGTCTTTCATATTCACTGGAAAATACCGATACTCCTACAGATTGGAAAGCCGTCACTAATTTTGATATAGAGCTTCCATCTCTTGCCTATTTTGGTTTCATCAACGCCTCAAGTGATGATTTCCGCCGCAATACCGTCAAATTTGAGAACTTTCATTTTTGTGGGAATGCGGGAGGCGGAAGTCGTTGTGGTGAGGTGCGTGAGACAAGTGGTTTAGTGATATTGGACTCAACAAATCATGTAAATAATCTGTCAGGATGGGAAACTACCTATCGGGAAGGTTATGTCGGCATGCGTCCCAATGCAGCCAATAGTGAACTGCACTATGATGTTGATATTACCAATTCAGGAGATTACAATGTGTGGCTATTGGGAGCAAAATCAGCTGGTTATGGACACCAGCCTAAGATTAAATTTGGTAAGCATGGTGGAGCATTAAGCGAATGTATTATTCCTGTTGAGATGGGACAAAGTACACTAGGTTGGTTTAAGTGTACGACCATAAATGTTACACAGGTGAGCACGAAATTCATGGCAAAGTCAGGAATAGATGGTTTTCCTGGTTTTGAGTTGTACCAAATCTTACTGACCACAGACCCAAATTATAATCCTGATGTGGATGGTCAAACATCTCAATCACAGTGTACCACAGCCTTAACACTTCAAAATGATATACCGCCACTTTTGCGGGATTGTGAAAATATCGTTACTGATGGGAATTTTGAGATGTCTCCCACGTTGAGTGATTGGGAATATTCATCTGTACTTGAAGGAGTCGTTCGGATTCCTGACCCACATTATCGGGCACCGAATGAAATTTATAGTCTCCGTATGCCTGCTACTGGTGGTCGCCGCCCATGGTTAGAACAAGTTGTTTCCATGCCCGATTGGGTGTTGGAACCAGGACCAAATAATTCTGGAACACACATAGATTTAACATTAAAAGCTGGGGTTGACCCTCAAACTGCCCCCCAACCTGACCCGTTGTATGTGCTTCTGCAAAATCAAGGTGGGGTTGATTTGACAGGGCAACTTGAACTAACAACTGGTGCTACAGAGCCTTACATTGACCCAAATGGTGAATATGTAAACAACGATTGGCAATCAATTGGCTATCGTTTTACGGATTATTTCCAAGATACACCCGCTTATGCAGGGCAGTCTTTGCTTCTCCGTTTTGAGTCGCCAAACTTAGATAATACTTATCGTAGCGTCTTTTTCCTAGACAACATTTACTTAAATGTTTGTACTGCTCAACCTGAACTGCCTTATACAAGCAAGTTGCATGGACGAGTAGATGTATTTTTCAGTGGCATTGGTAATGTTCCTAAAGCAGGTGTTTTTGTGTGGGCTTATGCTGTTAATGGGGAAATGCAAAAGACCTATACTATTCATGATGCCACCTATAATTTTTATGATTTCCCTGCGGGAGATTATATTGTCTATTCTGAATATTTTGAAGGTGTGGGTTTGTATGTTGCTTCTGATGAGGTAACACTACCTGAAAGTGGAGAGGTAGAATTAAACTTGACGCTTCGTTAAATTTGGTGTATGATAGCTTACTTCGTAAACTCCACTCTACTTGAGCGAAAAAGCTTGCTTTTTCATGTCAAAAGGAAATGCTAAATCTTATGGTTCAAATAACAAAATTATTAAAATATCTTTTTCTCATTTGCCTAATTAGTCTTGGACTTGGATTAATCTTCACTCCAACGAGCTATGCCATTGACCCTGAAACCTTCGGCGAACCTGCTAACTTAGCAAACACGGCAGTGCAAGGGCTTCAATCTGGGCGACCAACTATTGCCATTTATGATGGCACCATAGCAGTCCTTTGGAGTGATGGCTTTAATACTGACGAGGCGACCAAAGAAGCAGGTCATGTTTATTTGCAAAGTGCTACTGAAACGGGTAGTTATTGGCGACCTAAAATCAAGGTCATGGATGCTACAAGGGATGACTGGAGTTTAGACCCAAAATTTATTTTTGATAACAACGGTGATAAAGTGCATGTGGTCTGGGCTCAAGCTAATTCATGTGCAGATGACTTAACAACATGTCAATTCGAGGCAATTTACTACACACAATGCGACCTTTCAGGTGATACCAATACATGTCTAACACCTCAAATTGTGGCAGAGATAGAAACATATATCTATCGTACTCCTGACATTGTCCAAGATAATATGAACAATTTGCATGTTGTTTGGAACGAACTGATTGGTAATAAAGTGTATTACAGTCGAGGCGAGATAAGCAGCGAAAATGTGGATTGGAGTACGCCTACTGAAGTGAGTGAGGCAGTTGATGGAAATGCTCCACAAATTGCCTTTTCTAATGGGCGACTGCATTTAGTTTGGGGTGATTTTTCTGCAATGAAAATAAATCATTTATATCTTATGGTGATAACATCTATATCACGTTTGACATGGAAAGCTCTACCGTTGAGAGCGATGATAGTTACGCTATTTTCTATGCCTATTCTGCTGATAATGGTGATGTTTTCTCACTTGATGGCATAAAAAATATCCCATATCAGAAAGTTGATGATGAACCTGTCATGGGTGATAAAATTAAGGATTATCGTTCTAACCGTTTCGCCCCGCAAAGTGGGCTTCAACCACAATTGTTCATTCCCATAAATACTCCCACAGGAGAACTGCATGCCACTTGGCACCATCAACCCCAGACTTATGGGATAAATAAATTTGAGGTGTATTATTCATACATAACCGATACCGAAACAAGTATTTCATGGACAACACCTGTAACAGTAAGCAGTACCTCAACAGATGATTCAGGCGGCGGAAAGTACATGAAAGAAACAGATACTAAGGTAATTAACAGTCAAGGCTCCGTTGGTTCTGATTTTGTCATGAGTGGGCAAGAAAATATTCATAAAAAAATCTTAGTTTGACTATGAATGCTCCTGAGACCACTATACCAAATCAAGTTTTGACTTATACAATTACGGCGGATAATGTTGGTGCATTGAGTGCAATGGGTGTATCTATTTCGAATACCATTCCAAACGATGCCACATTCATGGCAGTTTCAACAGGATGCAGGGATAGTGCCTTGTGTCTGCCCGCCGAAGCTGAATTTAATCCCGATGAGAATACGATTCGTTGGGATGGTATAGTGCTAAGTAAAACACCATTACTCATTACCGTTAGTATTATTATCGATGCGGGATTAGCACACAATACGCTAATCACAAATTCGGCAACAATGACATTTAGCGTAGGAAATGTCGTTTTTACAGGCACAGCCATGACTCGGATTGATACTCTAATTGACCCTGATGTTCATATTCAAACTGATAAATCAGTAATGCCAATCACTGCCATGCCAGGCGACCGAATAACCTATACTATTTCATTAACCAATACTGCCCTCGTGCCACTTACACAACTTGTCGTAACTGACACTTTACCTGTTTCAGTTACATTTATTCCACCGACATTTAACATCCTGGAATCCTCGCTCGGTGAAGCGACATACAATTCTCAAAATCGGCGTATCGAATGGAATGGACTTGTGCCTGCTCAATCAAACCTGATGATAACCTTTACTAATAACCTACTTCCAACCAACATCCCCGATGATTCCATCGTCAGCAATATTGTTGACATGCTCATTTTCACTGGAGTGTCAAACATTGGGTTGACAGAACAAGCTGATGTGGAAGTGGATACGATTGTTAACCTACCTCCTTCACCCACACTAACATTTACCCCAACTCCAACTGAAACACCAACTCCAATGCCGAATACTACTGCGACATTGACACCAACTCCAACCGAAACACCGACTCCCACTGAAACACCGACTCCCACTGAAACGCCGACTCCAATACCAGGCTCAACATCAACCCCAACTCCAACTGAAACCTTGACCCCGACACCAACTGAAACGCCGACTTATACTCTAACACCAACTAATACACCACAAGGACAAACAGGTGGGACCGATACCCCAACCCCGACTCCAACATTTACGCCGACTCCAACTGAAACACCGACTCCCACTGAAACGCCGACCCTATTACCTGGTGCCACTGAAACACAGACACCTACTCCAACAATTACACCTACTCCAACACTTACACCGACTCCAACAATTACACCTACTCCGTTGCCCGATTCAACCGATACACCGACCCCTACGCCAACAATTACACCGACTTCTACACCCGCTGATATTTTATTTAACAAATGGGTCAATCCTAAAGAGACTATCCCAGGAGATGAATTGACATATCATCTTGCCATCACAAACAACACAGGCTTATCAGTGGATAGAGTACAAATTACAGATACCATAACTTCTGACTACATGACTATTGATAAATCGAGTTTGATAGCTTCTGCTGGCGACGTGATTTATGATGCAAATAGTAAACAAATTATTTGGGATTATTTTTTGCCTGGCAATTCATCAGAGCAGATTCAATTTAAGGCAAAACTTGCGGGAGTGGGGAACATGCCCGAAGATATAACGATAGCAAATAGTGCCTCGGCTCAAATTAGTGGTTCAAACATTACTCCTTTTATTATCGAAAGCCAAAGTGAAACATTCGTTGGTTCGACAATCAAACGAGAAAATATAATTTTTAGTAAAGTTCTTTTGACAAACCTTGATGGGTTTGCTCAAGCCGAAGACTACTTACAGTATCGGCTTGATTTTCAAAATAACAGCCACTTGGATACGCCGACAGAGGTGTTCATTAATGATACAATTCCAGCTCTAACTAGTGCATGGTTAGAGACCCCAAGTGGCGGCTTGACCACCAATATTTTTAGCAACCAAGATGAAGCGACATTTAACGATGCCAATCAGACAATTAGTTGGCGAGGAATTGTCAAAGCAAAAAGCAGTGTTATTATCACATTTACTATTCAGATTACAGCTAACATACCTGCTGAACCTGAACCAATTATCAATGAAGCTAGTGCCACATTTTATAATAATAGCACTTCATTAGAATTTGAGGCACGGTCTGTAGCCATCAGGTTTACTACCGTAGAAATATCATATCCTATCTATTTGCCTATTATCTTGAAGGATAACTAACAGTAGTTAGACATGACAGGTTTTTGGAGACCTGTCATGTCTGAATCCAAAAACGGGCGGTAGAATGTCATGAAATTAAACTTACGTCGAACAGAAATTATACTTATACTTGGCTTTTGGTTAGTTGGGTGTGCCTTATTAGGGATTGTCCTTCTCTTGAGCTATCAACAACAAAAAATCAAGAGAGACGTAGGCACTCCTGAGGCAATTCATGTTCCATTGGCAACTTATACGGTTGTTCACACGCAAATTACGGCTAAGTCACAACAAACAGTTGCCCTTGAAAAAGTGGCATTATGGCATGACGATGCAGTATTGGTATCGGTCGCCAGTAATTGGGATAAAACAAACATTGATACAGTAGGGCAACCTTCAACATGGACATATCGTTATTATTCACATGGTCATAAACGGTTATTTTTTGTCACAGTTACAGCAGACGGACAAGCAACTGGCATATCGCATATTGAACGAATTTACAATCGTCCCGAAACAATCAAGGCAACAAATTGGATAGACAGTTCAGAAGCTGTCAACATATGGCTCAATTATGGTGGAGCGATTATGATGCGTTCATTTCCTGACATTCAAGTAGTAGCCCAACTAAAAATAATAAGTAAAGGTGGCACACTAGAATGGACGGTTGCTGGATTTGATGATATTTCAAAAAAATATCATACTATTTACATCAATGCCATTGACAAGAAAATCATCCGCATTGATTCGAAATTGCAATAATTACATGCTTCATGCTGACCCCACCCCTTGCCCCTCTCCTATGGGGGAGGGGTTGGGGTGGGGCGAAAGGAGTGTTATAATGGTCAAACTAAAAAACTATCTCATCAGCAAAACACAGACAGGTCAAGGCTTAGTTGAATTTGCCTTAGTTTTGCCTATATTGCTGTTAATGCTCATTGGACTATTTGAAATGGGCTATGCTATTCGAGGACAAATGATTTTACGAAACATCAATCGTGAAGCAACCCGTCTAGCCGTTAGACCTGTTTCGGAGGATGAAAAGTTTGCTGGAGGACTCGATTTGGAACAAACAACCATAGCTGAAATTGGCTACCAAAAAGTTATTACTCATGCCTTTGGTAAACCTGGTACCATGGGTGAGGGTGTTTCAGACCAACTTGATAGTATAGTAATAAATGATGAACTTAGGACGAAAAAATTGGACCTATATGGGCTGTATGATGAAGATCCCAATGCCACAGTAATCATATCTCACATAGCAGTAGATACAGGCAAAGTGTGTCAAGATGACCCCAACTTGCCAGGTGGTAACCCAACGTGTTATGACAATTGTCCTGGCGATGTCACACAGACTCACCCTAATGTTTACACCAAAGATGATTTAATATTACATGCTGACTTAACAGGTTATGAACACCTTCAATTTAAAATAGGTAATCCAGATATACATGTAAGCCGAATTGACCTTGCATCCCTTGCTCAAGAGATGGCTATACAAAATGATTATCAGAACTGCTTAAAAAGAAAATCAAACCCAAACATAGAATTGCGAGGACTGAGTAATGGTGTGGTTGTTATTGAAATGTTTTATGACCAATCACAATTACTTGGGCTGTTTAGGGTAGGTGATTTTACATTTTTAGACCCAGTTCCACTTTATACCAAAACCATCATGCGGATTGATACCAAGCCCGAAGGATTATGCGAAGTATATCCTATACCCGTTAGCAATGGGACAATGAACGGCTGGAATCCTGGTGATTCCTCTAAAAATATTTGGACAGGACTAAACAAACGGTGGTTACGCTGGAATAGTTCTGGAGGCAATTTAGCTTATCTAGTTGAGATGCTAAATGAACCCCGTTTAGCCACCAACGATTATTCAGGGGGAACATTGGGAGTTGGGAGTACAGTTAGCACTTTTGCTCCTTCAGGTTGGAATGGGCAAGATGTGAAAGATGCTCTCAACGAATTAATCTTCACACGTAAACATATTCGCGTTCCTGTTGGAGCGGGGAGTTTTAATATTAATAGTTTTGCTATTGTTGAAATTGTCAGCTATGATTTAAACAATGGAATAATCACGGCTAAGTTAATCACAAAAGTGGATAGCAGAGCATGTCCAAATTAGGAGTCCATACTTCTTGGAGGTTATAATGACAAATTATTTTCGTACCCATTTGGGGTACTTAAAAAATGAAAAGGGACAAAGTATAGTTATTTTAGCAGGTTCGATAGTGGCTCTCATTGCCATGCTTGGCTTCGCCTTAGATTTAGGCATGCTTTATTCAGAAAAAGTTAACCTGAAAAAAGCAATTGATGCTGCTGCATTAAGTAGCGTCATCGAATTAAGCAATGAAGAATCGGCGATACTACGAGCAATTGAATACTTGCAAATGAACGGTTACTCTCATGAAGAGACCAACTTTTACGTCATGGGATGTATTCCTGGTAAAAGTGACACGGCACAAAAAAATCGAGGTGATCCTGATAAAGAACCTCCTTTTTTATACCAGATGACAACAGATGCTGATTATAGTCATGATGGGGATAATGATTGGTTCAATGATGATGTAAAAAACATATTTATTATTGATACTTTTTCTCATCAAGACAAACAAAGTACCACAACATGTGACCCTAACACAAGCCAAAGGTATGGGACTGCAAATAGAATAACTATCACAGGGACAGTGCATGTTCCAACTAACTTTATGGCTATCGTTCCCAATGGACATCAAATTATGGCAGCTCAAGAAGGAGCCACCGCTCAAAACGTAGACAAATTAGATATAATTATTGTCTTTGACCGTTCAGGTTCTATGGAATGGCAACCTGTTTGTACAGGATGTTGGCAAAAGGCATATGAAGATAGCACAGCGTATAAAGCCACAGTTGTCGCCAATGGCGAAGACCCCGACTATGAATCCCCTCTTCGTTATTGGGATTACTATTTGTACCCAGGCAATGGTGGAATGCAACCACTTGGTAGTTTTGAAGGAGCCAAACATCCTGTCATCGACAACGCCTGTAACGCAAAAAACCCTGCTGTAGCCGATACGGTTTACGTTAGCACAAACAGCAAAAACTATATGATGCTCGAAGCAGAATTATATTCCTTTAATCGGAGTTCCTATGAAGGTGAATCGCGTGCCGCAGGTGTCGGATACTGGGTGTTTCAACGGGGAGAAATAAATTACTATGTCGATGAACAACGTTTGTCCATTACACAGCAACCGAATGTTTATGCTTACGGAGATGGCGTAAATCAACATAGCTCATTTGATGGCGGTTCTCCTGCTCATGTAAGTCACTATCCATTTCGGACCTACGAACCTGCTCTTCAAACGCATGGCAGTATCCGTTGCAAAGTGGAAGCTGGTGAAGAAATTTGTCGACCTGTGGGCAAACACTATAGCCTAAGCGAAGCTCAGAACCTAGAGTCTCCCATGCTTCGCTACGACTTTCAATTTTGGGATGATGACTCCACAGTTGATTGGGGAAACACAGCTTACTTATGGGTTAGAGTGCATGGTTCACTCGGCTTACGTGTCACACATAACGAAGGTTCAGAACCTAATCTAAGAGAACTAAGCGGGGACAACAGCAATACAATTGATGATTTTGAACGACGCAACTCTGCCTACTGGGCGGTTGCTTATGAACCAGGTCGGCATATCAATCCAAATAATTACACCTCACCACCTTCATCGTCATTAAGCATTTCAAATCGGCGTTTCAATCCCCATGATGGAACCCTAAATGGTAGTCCTGCACCAGGGGTCACAACCAGTGGTGTTTCCCTTATACCAATTAATCAAATTCAAGATTATGCGGCAAAACTCATCGAACCTGATGGCAAATTAATTGACCCATCAAAAACGCATTGGCAATGGATTCGGTTGGGTGGCTTTCCCATTAACCCTAATACACATGCCTACTCATTCTACTTTTTTGCTGGAAGCTCAGGTTTTGCCATCGACCGTATTGTCATTACTGATAATGACATGGAAGATAGCTACCCTGCTGTTACAACGGTTGGGTCAGGTGTTGACACAGGAGGGGCATTGGATATTTCAGTTGATGGACAACTCTACAACCTTAAAGTTTTAACTCCAACGCATGGCTCTGCCTATGGTGATGCATGCGATTACTGCAACCCAATTTACGGGCCCAGGGTAGTCGATTATTCCCCCAACCCTTCAGACCCCACACGATATGTCAACATCAACAATTGTTTAAATGATGATTATGCAAACTTAGGTGATAGGTTAGTGGATAGTGCTATCTTTGAAGACCCTGAACAACCAATGCGAGCTGCGAAACAAGCAGTTAAAGCCGCAGTCATGCAACTTCCCAATCCAGAATTTGACCAAGTTGGTTTGGTTGCTTACAGTGGACAGAGTGGCACTACACAAGACCCCTACTTAGTCAAAGTACAATTAGAATGTGACCGCTACCGTAACCAATCATCCGCAAATAATCAATGTACTGAGACTTCGCCCGTTTATAGCTACACGGAAATATTGAAAGCCATTGAAGAAATCACCCCAATTGGCATGACAAACACTGGGGCAGGTATGAAAGCTGGTTTGGAGTTGCTTGGTGTTGACCTGTATAATACTCCTTCAGGTTATAACAAACTGTGTGATGGGTCCTATGAGTCCACATGTTCACGCACAGGTGGGGTCAAAAAGGTACTCATATTAATCACTGATGGTAATCCAACTTCCAACCCAGGCGGAGCATGTACCACAGGTCCCACATGGAACCCCAATACTGCCGATTATCGCTGTCCGCTCTATTTTGCTCAGCAAGCACAAGAGAATGGTGTCACTGTCCATGCTATTGGGGTTGGATATGGGGTTGACCCGTTATGGATTCAAAAGATTGCCGACTATGGCAATGGGATTGCTGGACAGGCGTTTACTGAAAAAGAAATTAAAATTTTGTTAGCAGAAATTTTTGGTAATATCTATGTCCGTCTGACTGACTAAGCTATACTAAAACTAGAGCATCAAAGCAAACTTTGACGCTCTAGACAAGAAAGGTTTTCGAAAACCTTTCTTGTCTAACTTTCTGTCCACATATTGGTCGGATAAGTTTGATTTATCGGACGTGAATTTGTAGTTTAGGCGAACCTTCATGGAAAGTGACAACGTGTTCAACATGTGCCAATTGGAATAGTGTTCCATCAGCAAATAAGAGGTTGGCATACCGTGTTTCTTGAACAATAGGCGGCAAACGAGAACCAACATGCCACACATCAGGACTCAACGAGACACCGATAGCCAAATTATAAATCAAATTATCTTGAGTATACCAATTTAGACGATTAAAATATATTTTGACAACTTCGTTAGGTTGCCATTTGCTGATGGGATACCACACCAATGTAGCAGGTAAGGAATCAGTAGCTCCTAGCGGCATGCCATTTTCATCAATTAAGAAAAGCGTAGGAGTAATTGGTTCAACTTCTTTTTCTATAACCCAGTATGTCATAACCTCAATTTCTTTGGTGCGATTATGAATCAAATCATAACCAATAAGAGTTAAACCATCACCAAACATGACTTTAATTGGATATTGTGGTTTGTTTTCGGCTGAGGCTTTGGCAAAAGTATAAAACGAATCTGGCAACTTATGCCCAATGTTTCCCATGTTCACGGGAGTATTTTTCGGTCTAAGTAACAAATAACCGTCCATTGCTTCAATGATAGTGTAATTCGGCATGATATTATCACGAATGTGTTGCTGAATATTATTCTCATTTGGCAAGCTTGCTACATCCAACCACAACCAATCATCAGCCGTGATGGTGTCGAATGTTTGGTGCAATACTCGACGATTGCTGACATGTGGATTAAGATTAAGCGGGGCAAATAGGGGTAATGTGTCGGTGATATTCGTTGCCATGTTTTCGCCCAAACGGTGATGAGATGTTGCATGTCGCCAATTAAATGGGCGGGCTAAAGGCGAAAAACCATACCAATAATGCGTTAAAAATGAACATGCAAATAAAATCGTAGTTAGCGTGCCTATAAAAATTTCTCTATTTTTTTCATTCCATGCTACCCAGTGGCAAATTTTGTTAATCCCATGTATGGTGGCAATAAAAACAAATGGAGCGTATAATACCCCATAATGAAATTCAATCAATTGCCAAGTGAACGGATTATCACTCAATATGTTCAGGGCAAATATTGGTAATGTCGGCAATAATGTTATTGGAGCAAATAAAGCTAATCCCCCCACACCAACAAACATCTCCCACAAATATTGAAGCAAATTAACATCAACCCAGACATGATGCCTGATGATTTGCATAGTAGCATCATCTTGAAAAAGCCAATCATAACGACTTATATGGATATTGCCCCCCGCTTCGACCAATGGTTGAACCCCAAACACGGCAATAAGCGACCATGCCAAACCAATACAAGCAATCACCACACCTGCTGGAGCGTCAAAATTTGCTTTGACATGATAAATCCCCATCATCATAACCACTAGCCCCACATTCTCCTTGCATGCCATCGCCAACACAGCCCACAATGCAAACCATGTCCACCTCTGACGTTCCATGTAATAAAAAGCAAATAACAAAAATGTAGGGGCAAGTGTGATTGCATGAAAATCAACCATAACTGCCGACTCAAGCGGCGGATATAACAAATAAGCTAAAATGATAACAAGTGCAGGAATATGAGAGGAGTTCGAAAAAGATTTCGAACTCCTGCTCCCCTCTCTTTGTAGGGGTGGGGTCTGAGCAAGCCAATACAACGGCAATGCTCCCATCGCCACGATGCATGCTTGAGCCACCAACAAAAATTTTGCTCCACCAATGCCGAGCCAATAAAATGGCACGAATAATAACAAAATCGGCTCGACATGCAAAACCAAACGATTGCTAATCGGAGCCATGTTAGTAAAGGCAAACGGTCGCCCTTGCGATGTGTTCCAAATTGCTTGATTGACATTTCCCAAATCGAAGCCATGTGTTTGAAAGGTGGCATGCCGATTGAGGGCAAGCAGGCTAAATGTGAGAGCGAATATGCATATTATGATGTAAACTAAACCTGTCAAGTTTTTTCGGTTTTGGAAACCTGATGGTTTTTTCAAAGCTTTACTCAATTGTTACCTGCCCTAAATAAATCATGTTTTGCATTGTTTCATCACTCGGCACCCACAATCTTTCCATTGTGTCTAGGTCGTACATGCCCACCCGCAAGTGATATTTGCCAGGCGACAAATTTAATTCGCTTGTTTCGCGGACAATTTCTCCAATTTGCCACAAAGTTGTCGGATAAATGCTACCGAGTGGGCTATGGTCGGCTTGATTTATAGTTTCGCCGTTATCATTTTGAATGTTGACAAAAACAGTGTAATCTTTTGTCATGGAAACAATTGCTTGCCAATACAAGGTTAAACGTTTTTTTTCCACTGTGTAGCCGAGTAGTTTTAATTGACTTTCATCGCCTGTTACACCGTGCAAAATTGCTTCAGCTGGCATGGCGGGGTCTTCCGATAACAACATCGGATTAGGAATCGATTTGAGGAGGATAATGCCATTATCTTCACGAATGAACTCGGTTTGTGCCAGGATATTTTGCCTGAAAAACGAGTCATAATATTCAACCAACAACCCCCATCGCTCTAAAACCAGCCAGACTGTATGATTGTTTAAAACGTTGTTTAAGTCCGTCAAATTATTAATCCATGGCGACCCCACCCAACGCTCGACGTTGCCCGATAATATTCGATAGTTGTATCGTTCACTCGGCTGAACGGCATAATAATCATTTCGACCAAGATAGTAATAAGCGGCATGCGGCGTTCCCGTTAAAATTTTGTCGTCCTCATGCCACTGCTGACGAATGTAGTCGAATGTGATACCATAATCTGATCCTGTTTTTGCATGGAAAGCAGTGGCATGTTGATATGAATAGCCAATGATAGCAAGAGCAAGGAGGAACATGATACCACGTTTTTGAAAATGGCTAACCAAAACAATTCCATGCGTTCCCAATAAAATTAAAACAGGCAATAAAATAAACAAATATTTATCATCTTGGCGGCTTTCACCCACAAAGAATAGCATTTCAATGGTAGTGAGAAATAAGACAATCATCAGGAAAAGAACGGCGGGTTGCATTGTTTCAGGAGTGCGAAATCCTCTTCGCATTCCCTGCAAAATATTGTGGACTCCTACAAATAGAGCAAAAATACTAAATATAATTATTGGTGGGTCTAGGAAAAATGGAGAAATAGCTTGCCAACTATTGACAATATCAAAAGAAATATGGCCATAAATATTCAGTATATCCCATAAACCTATAGCGGCATTATCGGCTTGAATCGGCTCAATGCCAGTCGGCTGACCAGCTCGTTTGATGAGAAAAGCGATGATGACACATCCCATGAGTGTGATAAATCGCATGACTTTTTCCCTTATCATCTTCAATGTATTTTGTGCCTTGACGGTAAAAGTCAGTTCGGCGATTACCAACGGTATCAACACCAATACCGAAACAAAATGGGCAAACATCGCCAAAAAACAAGTTAAAATGGCAAACCAACTTGCCCATCGATTGTCATGCCAAATTCCCTCTAGCATCAACATTATGGTAAGCAAAATTAAAAATTGTGCTAGAGTGTACATCCGTACTCGTCCACTCCAAGCAATCGCTGTCGGAGCCATGCTCAAAGCGATAACAGTTAATATGGCGACTTTGTTTGAAAACCATCGCTTGCCGAACCGATAAGCGAGTGCAATGGTCAGTAAACCAAAAATCAGGCTGGTCATTCGTCCCCATAAGGCAAAATCCTCGTGGTAACTGTAAGATAGATTTTCAGTTTGTCCAAAAAATGTAAGCATGCTGGCAAGATAAGAATAAAGCAACCCATGCTCATAAAAAAGCCCCGATGGTAAAATCGGCACTCCTTTTTGTCGAATCATTTGCATGGCAAGGATGGAAGCAAATTCATCTTGCCAAAGGTTGACCACTAAACTGAAATCCCATCGGAGCCAAAATGCAAGTAATAAACTGATGATGATGAGAATACGATGTGATTTTTGGGTCATGCTTTGCCTAACCCTTTTGAGCTATCGGCACAGTAAACTTCACAGCCGTCCCTTTCCCCAATTCACTTTCCACCCAAATCCGACCGCCATTCTTTTTCACCATTTCCTTACACATTATCAATCCGAGCCCTGTGCCTTGCTCGTTATCCGTGCCAACAGTGCTGTGATGCACATCAATTTTGAAAAGGCTAGCCACATCCTTTTGGCTAATGCCAACCCCAGTATCCGTTACTGCAACGGTGACGAATTGTGATTTGTCGCTTTCAGCCGAAATTGTTACGCTCCCACCACTAGGGGTAAATTTGAGGGCGTTAGATGTTATGTTGCGGATGACGGTATCAAGCATGTGGTCATCGGCATGGACAATAATATCATCGGTTACAGTACTTTGCAGGGTGATTTTTTTATCTTTAGCGTTGGCTGACAAAAGTCTGATATTTACATCGGCTAATTCTTTCAAGTGGATTGATAATGGTTTATATTCCATGCGACCCATTTGTATCCTAGCCCATTGCAACAAATTCTCCAGCAAATCATACACATTTTTAGCGGAAGCTTGGATAATCTCTACCATTTCCTTAAGCTCCTCACGCGGTGCATCCTTCACGAGAAACATCATCAACTCTGCCGCACCAAGCAAAGGATTAAACGGTCCCTTCAAATCATGAGCAACAATGGAAAAAAATTTATCCTTATCAGCATTTAATCGGGCTAATTCCTTCGATTGCGTTTCCAACAATTGATTTTGAAAACGTAATTGTTCCTGTTCGAGTCGCAAACGTTCTTGTTCAGCTTGAGCTGTAATCGCTTGAGTATTAGCAATGGAAATGGTCGCTTGGGTGCCGAGCATGTGGATAATTTCCAAGTGGTCAGGAGTAAAAGCATTGGTGGTCAGATTATTTTCAAGATAAAGGATACCCTTCAATTCGTTATGATGGATTAAGGGCGTGCATAAAATAGATAACGGTTGATGAATTTTGATGTAAGGGATACGGCTAAATCGTCCCTCATGACGAGCATCATTCAAAACAACATGCTTACGAGTTCGAGCCACATAGTGAATAATCTCAATTGGGAACGCTTCACTGTCATGCAATTGAAGCAACAATACTTGCTTTGTCTTCGTCGATTCTTGCTCAATAGAACTGTATGCTTCGATTGATAGTTGTCCTTGCTCCGACAGAATTAAATGCCCATGTTGGGCTCCCACGTTTTCAATGACAACTTTAATTAACGTTGCCAGTAATTTATTGAGGTCAATTTCACTAGAGATTGCTTGTGAGGCTTTGATGATACTAGCAAAATCCAGCAAACTTGAGGAGGTTGATTTGCTGACGGTATTAACTAAAGTTGAGGAAGTGGTTGTTTGCATGCCTGCTTTTATTTGCACGAAAACAGAGGGATACTTGTTTTCTAATTGCTCAACTTTTGCCGATGCTCCCCATTGATGATAAGCATAGTGAGCATTTTTTAGATAGAGTGTAGCTATTTGTGGGTCGCCATGTTCCATGTGAAATTTGGCGGCGCATTCATAAGCAACGGCTTTGTCATTGATGTAGCCATTTTTATTGGCAAAGTCAATCGCTTGAGTGTATTGTTCCCATGCCTGTCCACATTTCCCCAAAACGCATGCCTTTTCTGCTTCAACCAAGTGATACCGATGTTCCTGATTCATGGGAGCGTAATATGCCCATTTTTTCAGCTTCTTTTGATTGGCATTCACCTTCTTGAGAAATCGCCTTTTCCCAGATGAAGACGCTCGTTCATAAAGTGCCAACCGTGTCAATGACCCATAAAAATTGACCACAGCTATATTTGGCAATCCACTAATACCTTGTATATACCTTTCTGCTTGTTCGGCGTTTTCGAGGGCAAAGGCATATTCATGGAATAGATAAGCGATGACCATTTGATAATAATAGCCGATAACTAAGGAACTAAAATCATGAGCTTGCCGATAAAAAGAAACCATTTTTTTGTGGTCATAATACTTTCCGACCAAAAGATGTGAAGGGTCATTTTGTCCTAATAAGTTTGCTACTATTTGCCATGTACACCGATTTAATTGGACAGCTTTTTCCTGTCCCATTTGGTTAATACTCGCATCATTCCTTGCTAGATTTTGTGCAAAGCCGTTTAAATTTTCACCGACAATAAACGAGACCGCACTATGCAAAGATAAAGCAAGACTCGCATATTCGAAATCACCCACTGATGAACCTGCTTGATATGCTTGATATAAAGGCTCTAAACTATCTCTTAGATGGTGTTTCCAATGGCGGATAAAAATACTGGTTACAAGCATAACACGGGCATTATGTTGTCCAGTTTTGTAGCGTTCCATCATGGTCATTGCCAATTTTCCAAAGCAACAACCTGTATCAAAATCGCCGACCACACCGCTCGACAACAATCCATAAGTGGCATAAGACGTTGATGCCATTGAACTGTTGCCATGTGTGATAGATAAACTAGCACGTCTCAAAGATAGCACGGCATACAAATTTGGAGCAGTGTTGTAGGCTGGCGTGCCTGCTCGATTCATGATGCGCATGATGGCTAGTTTATGTGGGTCAGTCATTTCAGGTAGGTTTGCCAAATCCCCAATTTCTTTGCCAATCAATTTAAACTTAATTTTCACCATCTCAAATGCGATAAATAATTTGCTCGGATTTTCAGGCAGGTTAACTCCCAATAGCCTCAATGTTTGCAATGCTTTTCTGATAGATTCCAACGATTTATCTTGGGCGATTAGTGATTGAATCTGTACCTCATAGACATGAACTTTATCAAGCAAAGTCTTGCTTCGTTTTAGGACTTGCTCAATCAAAAATTTCTCATGTTCAAAATCACTGTTTAAATAAGCCAATTCGGCACCTTGTGTATACACGGTCAACATCAAATCGTAATAGTCATGCCAATCTTCGTTGTTTGACAGGGAAATGCTCGTTTTGATATAGCCATAAGCGGCTTGATATGCCGCCGACGATTTTGCTTTTTGAGCCGCAGTCAAGTTTAATTCGATAAGTTTGTTTCTGTACACCCCCTCGCTTTGTATGGAAGGGGTTTGGGGGGTGGTATTACTCCCCTTCTCTCCAACATTCAAATGATTAACCACTTCAAAAATACGCGATTCTAGGTCTTCAGCAGGTAGATTTGCCACTAAAAACTGTCCCACCTGCCAATGAATATTTTGCCTATCAGCATCGTGAACCTGTTCATACAGTGCTCGATAAATTCGATTATGGGCAAATTTATATGTTATGCCAAATGAGGATAATTCATCATCTGCCTCGAATTTATAGCGATACGCTTCTACTAAGGATATCACTAATCCCATCTCAATTGCCTCGTGCATGTCTGCAATTGTTTTGTGCGGGGCATGATTATAAATAGCAGTTAAGGTATACAAATCAAACGTGTTGCCAATACATGCCGCTAGGTTTAATATTTTTTGGCTGTGTGCCTTTAATCGTGCAATTTTATTCGACATCAAATCGACCACATTGTCGGTCATAAGTTGAGCCTGGATTTTGTAAAATATCATTCTTATAAATCGTTTTCAGAAATTCGTTCATGAAGAAAGGATTACCATGCGTTTATTTTGTGCGTGTCACATGTCCAATGTTGTTGTTCGTAGTCATACTTGAAAATACCATTCTTATAAATCGTTTTCAGAAATTCGTTCATGAAGAAAGGATTACCATGCGTTTTTGTAAGTAGTACTTCAGCAAATGATTTCGCTCGTTCCGATACACAATCCTCTTGTTCGATGTCGGCAATCATGTCGAACATAGCATGAGTATCAGAAATGTCATCCTTGCGATATGTGCCGATTATCATCAAATGGTGACTGTCTGCGGCAGTGACAAGTTGAGTAAGAAAATACCGTGTAGCATTATCTGCCCAATGGATATTGTCTAAAAAAATGACTAAGGGATGTTCAGGTTGAGTAAATACGTTGATGAAATTTTGAAAGACTAACTTAAAACGGTTCTGAGCTTCGGCAGGACCTAGGTCAGGAATAGGTGGTGATTCGCCGATTATCAATTCCACTTCGGGAATCACATCGGCGATAATTTGTCCATTAGAACCAAGTACGGTCAATAATCGTTCTTTCCATGTGGTTATTTTTGTTTCGCCTTCAGTCAATAGATATTGTATCAACGATTGAAATGCCTGAAATAATGCTGTGTATGGTACATTTTGGTGCGATTGATTGAACTGCCCACTGATAAAATAACCATGTTGTTCGCTGATAGGCTTATACATTTCTTGAACCAGTGCCGATTTGCCAATGCCACTTTCTCCTGAAACGAGAATCATCTCACAAGAACGTTCTTGATTAACTTGCTCAAACACATTCAGCAATGTTTCAACTTCTTGCTCTCTGCCATACAGTTTTTTAGAAAGTTGAAACGTATCAGAATTATCATGGCGACCTAGTGGGAACGGAGAAATTTTACCGTTTGTTTGCCATTGTTGCCAGCATGTTTCTAGGTCAGCCTGTAACCCATAAGCAGATTGATAGCGGTCCACGGCATTCTTAGCCATGAGCTTCATGACAATATCGGAGATGGAAGAAGAATAAGAAGAAGAAGATGGTGGCACTGGCTGTTTAGCGATGTGGCTGTGAATTAACTCAAGGGCATCATGGGTTTGGAAGGGAAGTTGCCCCGTTAGCAATTCATAAAACGTTACGCCGAGCGAGTAAAGGTCGGCACGACAATCAACGGCTCGATTCATGCGGGCTGTTTGTTCGGGAGAGATGTAAGCTAATGTACCTGTTAGCATGGTGGGAGGTTGGATATTACCATGACGAGATACCGTTTCCGATATTCCGAAATCTATCAGTTTAACTTTTTTTGTGCTGGGATTATAGACGATGTTGGAGGGGTTAATATCTTTGTGAACGATATTGTGCCGATGAACCTGCCCCAAAATTTCGGCGATTTGGATTGCCAATGGTAAAAATTCATCTAACTTAGAATAGTGCGAAATCTTTTTCGCATTTCCCGCAACAGATTGCGGACTCCATGAAAAAGTATGCTTTGTCATCAATTGAGCCAATGACTCACCATCAAAATCTTCCAAGACCATAAACCAATGTTGCTGGTCTTTGTCAAGTTTGTAAACATTAACAATTCCTGCCACATTAATTTTGTTGGTAAATTCATATTCCCGCTTGAGCCTAGCAATTTCTTCAGGCGGAGGGTAAACATCTTTTAATATTTTAAGAATTACAGGCTGATTATCGGTTTCACGATACCCACGATACACTAATGAATTGGTACTTTCATGAATTTTTTTACCAGTTTTGTATCCTGAAATAGTTATCATGTCAAATCTCCTTTTAGAATCTTACCCCTTCGCTCTGTGGTAATGACATTCAATCCATCCGCCCTAACCACAATTTCATCCGCAAAATAAATAGGGCATTCGTATAAGTAGCCAATGTAGAGACAAATTGCGTTTTGCTGTGACCATGTTTTCGTAAACGATAAAAGACAGGTACTTCTAGCATGTTGTATCCACGTTGCCAAGCAACCATGATTAGCCTAATGAAATAATCACCATAGCCATAAAAGATTTGTTCAAAATCCATAGTCATGAGTTTTGAGCGATAGATGGCAAAAAAACCGCTCAAATTTTCATGAACAGGTGTGCCAAAAATTATACGAATCCCGAAATTGTAAACGGCACTAGCAAATTGACGGAAACTGTCTTCCATGCCGCCTCGCATAACAAATCGTGAGCCGATGACCATATCATAAAAATCTAAAAACTTTATCATTTGAGGAATAACAGCTGGGTCATGGTTAAAGTCGGTATCCATGCAAACGATAATGTCTCCAGTTGCTTGTTCGATGCCATGACGAATTGCGGTTGCGAGTCCTCGTTCTGTGCGACGAACATGCACGTTTATGTAATCGTAATCGCCAAAAACTGTCCGCACAATATCAGCTGTACCATCGGGGCTGTTATCATCAATAACGATAATTTCATAGCAAAAGTTCCTTATGCTCCCATCTCCTTGTAGGGGAGGGTCTGGGGACTCGAATCTAGCCAAAGCGGCATGAATAGCCGCAATCAATTCGATGATATTATCACGTTCGTTGTAGGTTGGTAGAATGATGGAGACTTTCATTTATTTTTTCCTCTGCGATAAGCCATATCGTATCACAAACAAAACATTTGTTTTAAGCATGTTCGGCAAAAGCCTCGACCTCCATGCTTCCTGCCACCGATTGAATAGAGTATCAACCTCTGGAGCGTCAAAACTTGCTTTGACATGCATCGCTTCTAGCATGCGATAAATCCAATGATGCCGAAGTCGGCGGGCAACATTTTTGTCCATGTTTGATTGACGAGCGGGAAAACGAAGAACCCACTCCCGAAACAATGACACTTGTTGTAAAGATAGTTCAGTCCCTAATCGCTTGATACTCTGTTGCGAAATTTGGTTAGCATATCCTTGTTGCTCATCCCATGATGTTTTGCTAACCTGTTCGGGATGGAATCGTCGTTTGACAAGTGGAACATCAAAATTGTACCCATGTCCATATTGCAATAATGTTGACCACAAATCATAATCTTGAGAGTATCTCAAATTTAAATTGTAACACAGGTTATGCGTTTTTAGCAAATCTGCTCGAAACATGACGGATGTATGGGCGAAAGCATTGTGAAATAGCATGAGCCAACGAATTGCTGTATCATTCGTAGGGAAATGGTCAGTACGAATATACTTGCCTGTTTCATCCATGACATCATAAGCAGACCCCACCAAAACGACATGTGGATTTGTATGCATAAAGTCAATTTGCATTTCAAACCGCTTTGGCATGGATATATCATCGGCATCTTGACGAGCAATAAATTTCCCGTGTGCCATGTTCAATCCATAATTAAGGGCATGTACTAAACCACGATTGACGTTAAATGTATGTCTGACAATTCGACTGTCAGAATACTGTTTCAGAATGTTGGCGGTGTTGTCGGTTGAGCCATCATCAATGATGATAAATTCAAAGTCGTCGAATGTTTGATTAAGGATGCTATCAATTGCTTGCTTGAGATATGCTTCGCCGTTGTAGACGGACATGATAACGCTAATTAAGTAGCCGTTGCCAATTGAATCGAGTCACAGCCGCGTAAGCGGTAATATTGGGTTAAGTGAACAGCTTTATCTATGATAGTATTACTTGTGGGAATAATTTGATATTCGGTTTTAGTATGATCTAAAAATGTATCCAAAATAGTATCACGCTCCTGTTGAGTAATACCATCAGAAGCTCGGTGCATACAGGCAATTACAGCTGCAACTTCTGCTAAAGTAATTTGACTCAAGAAAAATTGATGATTTTGAGCTGATTCAATTATATTTTGAACCCAAGTTGTGCCTGATTCTTGCTTATAATATTTGACAATCGCACTGCTATCTAGGAAAAAAGTGTTTACCATGGTTTAGATCTCCGTTGTTCTAAGACGATTTCGCTTAGCGAGGGACCTCCAACTCTATCAAAGATGGCACGTACTTCTTCCAATGTTGCTGTAGATGATTCAGCCCGTTTTTTCAATTCGGGACCTAGTTCCGTTAGCAAGCCTGCCTCACGAAGGATTTGACGAACATGTTCTTGCTCATCTTCAGGCGAAAGGGCATCATCGGCTGATGATACTGCTAGGCTTGTCTCGGTATCATGTTGAGTATCAATTGCTTTGGGAACAATATTTTGCTCAACAAAACGTAAACCGAAAGTTAAGATACGCATCAAAGCATGGCGATAATGGTTTAACCGTTGGGCAAATTCGGCAGAAACTTGTATTTGTATCGGTTCAATATTAATAGGT
>NBMH01000168.1 GCA_002084875.1 Anaerolineaceae bacterium 4572_78
TTCCAGTCAATTGCTTGAACGTGGCTTTAATATTACATTGACCGTTTATAGTGATGTAGATACCACGCCTCCAACCTTAGCTGATTTCACTTTTGAACCAACCGCTGTTGATGTCAGTCAATCCAGCCAACCTGTCACATTTACATTGTGGATTACGGATGACATGGACGGGTTTAATTATGGTTATGTTTATTTAAATAGCCCCCCGTCTAGTGGCGAAACACTTGATTTATATTTCGATACAAGTTATTTAATTGAAGGTACTACCCTTGATGGTGTATATCAAGTTACAACATCTATTTCACAAGAAAATGAAGCAGGTGATTGGTATATTGCTGCCATTGAAGGTTATGATTATAAATATAATCAATTTTATCTCAATTCAACAGAATTGATTTCGGCTGGTTTTGACATTACCCTTACCGTTTCCAATGAAGAGCCTATATTACCATTAATTGATTATGTCTTATTAAGCCCGACAAGTATTGATATTAGCGACACATCTTCTCAACCAATAACGGCTAGTATTCCTTTTACTTTTACAGTTGCTTTGACTAATATAACAGAAGGGTTTAACTATGGTTATGTCTATTTAAGTAGTCCATCAGGCAATGAAATGCTTGAAACTTTCTTTGATACTACTTATTTGCTTACAGGAGATGCTGTAGCTGGTACGTATCATTTTTCACAACTCATGGAACGCACCAGTGAACAAGGGGATTGGTATATTAAAGATATCGTAATGTATGATGTACTTGATACATATTTCAATATTACCTCAACCGAGTTAATTTCGATGGGGTTTGAAATTACCTTGACTGTCGAATCAGCTGATATGTCTCCTCCTGAATTACTCAATTTTCAATTGTCACATCACAATGTGGTAACATCATGGGGAACATCAAGTGCTGATATTGGGGTGCTTTTGACTGTTACAGATGATATGGTCGGTGTAAGTAGTGGTTCTATTGACCTGATTAGTCCATCAGGGGCATTGGTATCTGACACTTATTTTGACAAATGGAATCTCATTGCAGGGAACACCATAAGCGGTACATATCAGACTTACATCTATTTAGACACTCCAGAACTGGGTGATTGGCGTATCTCATCAGTTAGTGCCTATGACGTTATCGACAATCACATGCTACTTGATTCGACTGAATTGATAGAGAGTGGTTATAACATCACCTTTACCGTTGCTACTGATACCATACCACCAAACTTATTTGATTTGACTATCACACCAAGTGAAGTGGATGTCTCAAATAGTGATAAATTAGTTACCATCACAGCAATCATCACCGATGATTTTAGTGGCGTTATTTCCAAGTGGGTACGTCCAATTATTTATATCGGCAATAGCATGACCGATGATGCATATCAAAGTTATCTCAGTTTGGTGGCAGGGGATGCCATGAGTGGCACATATCAAACCGTGATTACGATATCGCAATATAGCCCTGCGGATACATGGTCTGTTCGTGTTATTTCAGCAACGGACATATCATACAATCAAAATGGTTGGGATACGCAGGAATTGACAAATATGGGCATGGATAGCACATTTAACGTGACCATGACCGCTACGCCGATATTTACCGAAACAAGTCTGCTTGTTGCTTATAATAATAAGCGAGTTTACACCTTAGAACCAACAACCGGTATTACTTCGCATATTGCTACCTTAGATGTGGACATGGTTCATACTGACAAATCTTTTGTGGTTGATTCTGATAACCATAAAGCCTATCTATTTGGTGTCAAGGAAAATGAAGATTTTAGTCGCCTTTACACTATCGATTTAAGCAATGGCTCGGTTGATGATTCTATGACCTTTGAAAATGAACTCCATCTTGATACGTATCAAGAGAATCATTTGGTTGCCTTTAATCGTTATATTGGTAAAAGTTTTGGACAGATTATATCGATTGATACCACCACAGGTGTTACATCAACTATTGCTTCGATGGAGTCGGGCATAATTCTTGGAACATTTACGGTAGACGCTGAAAATCATAAAGCCTATTTTGTTAGTTCTGGTGATATGTCTATATACTATCTTTATACTACAGACCTAACTACTGGTAATGTTATTACTTCACCAATAGTCGGTCGAATATCACGCCTTGAATCATATCAACCTGATATTTTAATCGGTTCATGGTGGGATGGTGATGAAGAAAAATTAATCACATATCAAACTACAACTGGCATTACGAATGTAATTACCAGTCTCAATTTGTACTGGAAAACCTTTAATAGTTTAGCAGTTGATTCTATCAATCACATGGTCTTTGAGGCGGGTAAGCGTGATTTTGGAAATATATGGCGCTTATATATTGCAGATATTCAAACAGGTGAAGTTATGTGGTCAACTATTTTGGGCGAACGGCCACCTAAGTTTGATTTGTACATGCCACCTACAGAACCAGAACCATCTAAACCCATGGCCGTAACCTTAACTGCTAATCCAAATGAAATTTATGCCAATGGCATCTCAAGCACCATGCTATCGGCATACATTCTTGACCAATTCGGCAAAGTCATGACCGATGGTACAATTGTAACATTCACCACTGATTTAGGTACGTTGGCAGACGATGTTGTAACCACAGTTTCAGGCATGGCAACTACCACCATGACCAGTCAAGTTATTGGCACGGCGACCGTCATGGCAACGGCAGGTAATGTTAGCGATACCGTTTCCGTAACATTTATTGCCGAACCTGTCGAACCAGAACCTGGCAGAACATTCCAAGTCAATCGAGACGGTTTCAACTTTGAAAACTTCGATTATTACGGTGCTGATTGGGAACAATACAAAAAAGCATTTTCTGATACAGACATGGAATTAGCAGATGGAACACATCGTAAGGGACCTGAACTGTATTTCCATAATAGATATAGAGCTATTGGTGATGGTGGTAACTGTGCTGGCTTTACAGGGGTAAGTTTAGTACGTTTCTTAGGTTTGACCGAAACAGTTGAGCTTGACTTACTTTCAATCGATAATCAAGCCATTACCATTACTCATGACTTACCCGAAGGTAAAATTGGTGATGTGACTGTAGCTGAAAGTGATGTTAAGGATTACATCCATCTTTACCAAGCCCGTCAAATGAGCTATCAATTTGGCAAATGGTGGGGACAACACTGGGATGATACACCACTTGAAACTTATCAAGCTATTAAAACATTGACCGAATCAGGTCAACCTGTAGCAGTATCTATTCGATTTGATTACAACGGTAAAACAGCCGGTCATCGTATGACCGCTTATCATGCAGAGGATAGTGGTAATACTGCTTATATCTACGTTTACGATAGCAATCATCCCCGTGATGAAAATAAGGTAATCAAAGTCAGTTTGACAACAGGGCAATGGAGATATAACCTTTGGGGAGGTACTTATGCCACTGGTACAGATACAGGGTTGAGATATTCGCCGGCTGATGTGAACTTCCCGGCTGGCTTACACCCCGAAGATGATTTCAACCATCGTTCAATAAAAGCCTTTGCTGATGGTAGCAATGACCTGTTAATTAGTATAGATGGCTCGGCAAGTGTACTCATTGACAACGGGCAAGGCAAAAAAATTGGCTATGAAAATGGTCAATTAGTCAATACAATTTCAGGAGCGGCTTTGTTACAAGAGGAAGGGTTCAATCCTGATACACCACAGGCGACGGGAATTGAAAGTTTCTTCCTGCCGGCTGGTAGTTACAATGTTAGCATCAAACCAACTAGCAATACGGGGCATTATACCTTAACCACTTTTGCGGCTGGTTCGGGCATGCAACTAAGCAACATCGAAATTGCTACCAATACCACTGATAGCTTGGCATTAAGTAATGGTGTACTTGATTCCACCTTTACCCCAAATAGTGATGATGAATATTGTCATTACATCACCAGTGAACTATCTGACACAGGCAGTCGTGACTTTGAGTCATGCGTGACTGCTGAGTCAGGAACAAAAGTCGAATTTAATCTTGATGCTAATGGCGACTCAATTACAATTGGAAACACCAGCGACAATAGCATTACAACTATTGTGACTATTGATGAAGTTGGTAATAAAGCTAGTCATACCACTGTACTGGAAATAATCAATCCCGGTGAAAGTACTAGCGTATCTCAACCTGATAAACAAGGTTATCAGATTTATCTACCAATTGTGTTGAAGTAATCATGTAGTATAGTCATCCTGACTATACTTGGATAGGCTAGAAGCCTGCCTACATGAAAAAGCCCGATTTTCCATGAAATCGGGCTTTTTGTTTGGCATACTCTGCAAACTATGCTAAAATAGCATCATCCTAAATAGGCAATAGATTGCATGAAACAAGGAACAGAAAAATCTCTATCATGGCAAAGGCGGAATCCTATACAACGGCAACATACTTTGTGCTATTTGCCAAATATCATGCAATTCACCTTGATGTTGGGATGCCCATTTCTTAACACGTTTTAACTGTCTGCGAGGTAAATTACCATGAATAACCGTTAAAGTATTGATAGCTATCAAAGCTTCATATTCGCCATATTCGGCATGGAAATGAGGTGGTGGATGGTCATTAAAGTACATATAAATGACAATACCATAAAAACGACTAATTTCAGGCATGAACAAGTTCCTTTCTTAAGGTTGGGAATACTTCATGTGGTGTTTTACCTGTAATTTCCATATAAGCGGCATCAGGACAAATATCAATTTCATCACTCCAAGCTATAGCACGATTATGACTAATATATACCTTTTCAAAATTATGGTAATCATTCCAAAAAGCAAACACCCCTTTACCTACTAGGTGTGATACATCTAACTTGCCTATAACACCATCTGAATATTCTATGTGTAACTTATAACTTGGCAATGCTTTAACTGCAATTGGGTAAAACATGTAAAATCCTCGACTTTTTTATCTAAAACCAAATAAATATTGTATAATCAAACGCCAAAAAGCACAAAAAATAGTATGAAGTCATTGTGAAAAGAACTCTAGTATACTAAAAACAGGCACAAGTAACATTTTCATAAAGACCTCACTGGAGCGTCAAAGCTTGCTTTGACAGTCAAGGCAAGCCTTGACCCTCTAATCTACAAGGGTTTTTGCACCCCTTTCATAACGATTAGCGGAAATTGCCTCAACAATCCCCAAACTCAAGAAAAATGTAAAAGACAAATCAACCAAGAAAAACGAATTATCTACCAAACCATGCACCAAAAATGTCGACATGCTCCC
>NBMH01000020.1:0-209 GCA_002084875.1 Anaerolineaceae bacterium 4572_78
GGCATGTCCAATTTTGCAGGCTCGATTTTATCGGCATGCGTAGTCTCAACAAAATCGTCAGATGTGATTTTTCTAGTCAACGGTTTATCGGCATGACGCGGCATATCCAACTTTACAGGCTCGATTTCATCGGCATGCGTAGTCTCAACAAAATCGTCAGATGTGATTTTTCTAGCAAACGGTTTATCAACCTGACGCGGCATGTCCAA
>NBMH01000020.1:234-19861 GCA_002084875.1 Anaerolineaceae bacterium 4572_78
TTATCGGCATGACGCGGCATGTCCAACTTTGCAGGCTCGATTTCATCGGCATGCGTAGTCTCAACAAAATCGTCAGATGTGATTTTTCTAGCAAACGGTTTATCGGCATGACGCGGCATGTCCAACTTTGCAGGCTCGATTTCATCGGCATGCGTAGTCTCAACAAAATCGTCAGATGTGATTTTTCTAGTCAACGGTTTATCGGCATGACGCGGCATGTCCAATTTTGCTAGTCAACGGTTTATCGGCATGACGCGGCATGTCCAACTTTACAGGCTCGATTTCATCGGCATGCGTAGTCTCAACAAAATCATCATGAGACGCTTTTCTAGTCAACTGTTTATCAACCTGACGCGGCATGTCCAATTTTGCAGGCTCGATTTTATCGGTGCAGGCTCGATTTCATCGGCATGAACAGTCTCAACAAAATCATCAGATATTACATTTCCTAACTCCTGACTTCTGACTCCTGACTCCTTTTTCTTATCAATTTGTTCTTGAGTGTGGGTGATGACACGCCATTTTTTTTTCGGTTTAGCTGGTTTATCTTTCTTTTTTTCCCTTGCTTTTTGATACTCAAGAGCAAAAGGAGATGGTCCTGTTGGCTGTTCATCGGGTGGAGGAGGTACATTTTTAGGTCGTTCACTTGGAACAGATGCGGTAAGAGAGAGTGATGGTGGCAAACTTGAGTAAGTAGGATAGCCTGGCGTGGCTGAATTATGTGCGTAAGTCATGTCATCGCTGAATTGAAGTGAGGGCGTTTCAGCAAGTACCAACTCTGGTGATTTGCTACCACTGCCTAGCGGTTTTAGTTGAAAACTGTTTTTGCGATGATAGCGATTGATAATGTTTCCAGCAAAATTTGTGAACAAAGCTGGTTGAATCAAGCCAGGATTAGGGTGCCAAATCAAACTGCGTCGGGCAAGCGTAGTATGATGGTTGATAAATCGCTGTGTATGACGTACAGAAAATGCAGTTTGGCGAGGTTGTCCAGTAGGACGAGATGGGGAATCGGTTTCTGTAGTCGTGCTTGCAGGCAATGAGCTCTGCCTCCAATTAAATCGCCTAATCATCCTTTTAGCAATTGGATTAGATGATTCAGATGAAGAACCTGTCAAATTACTCTTTGCATTGTTTATGTTTGATACATTTTCCTGGTTCATCGAATTTTTCAATTGTTTTGGAGCGAAATAGCTTGCTTTTTCATGTCAAATCAAGCTTTGACGCTCCATGAGTTGCTGTTATTAAGACAGTGAAAATCCTGTCCCTTCAGGGATTCTCGATACCTGAGTTATATCAATTTCTGAGCGCTTAGGTGTTATGGAAAGATTAAATCCACGATGAGCTATCTCAAGTGTTTCGATAACAATCTCATTACTATCGCTCTTAAAACCTGATATGTCCCACTTGACGGGAAAAGCATCTTCTACTTCCCAACGCTCAATTGTGTATGGCACATAAGGGGTGGTAGAAAAACCATACAAAATAACAGTTATATTTTTACGTTCTACATTAAAACTAGATTTATCCATATTCTTTGAAAACCACTTCCACATACCCGAAGCGGCTGGAAAAACCCCTTGTTTCAAGGTAATATTTTGATATTCAATTTGACCTGGTAACTGCTCTTGGTAATGATTAATTCCGCCCACAAAGAATTTTTCAACATTGCGGGTAATGCTTAATCCACTACATTCACTAAACACACCGTCACTAATACCATCAACTTCTACAGAAAAACGAAAAGCAAGAGCGGGATTTTTTACACGACCAAGTGAACTAATCAAATCAATGGTTCCACCAATTGACTCAAGTATACTCATGTTATAACCCTGCCTTTCGTAACCAATGCCGATAGTTGCCCTGCCGCTCATGTTCGATTAACACATCACGTTTAAGCAGTGCCAAAATTTTTTCGGCTAGACGGTCTAAATCTATTTTTCGTATGATGTTTTCTTCTGATGAATTATCATCATGAGAGGTGTTTTCATTGTATGAATCCATAGAAACCAGCCGTTGGGAACCCCACTTCTAGTCGTGGGAGGAAAACGGCTTACCTCCTTTTTGCCTTAACGTTAGTTTCCCATCCAGTTCTCTTGTGGCGGGATGGCTTGAATATTAAATGGTGGGTAACGTAGCACTTAAAAAATGCTGAGTCTGGTCAACTTGGAGCCTGTAGGATTGCTCCTGTAAGCCCCCACTTCTAGTGGGGGTGTGTTGACAACCGTGATTTCTAACCACGCAACATAAATTGGAAATTGTGGCTACAAATTCCAATATTAAGTTTCTTTATTAAGCCTGCGATTAATTTTGGCTACCTCTTTCACCCATTGCTGGCGTTCGGGGTGTTCCATATTTAAGACATCATCCCGTGACCAGTGAAAGTGATATGCGATGTAGGCTACCTCCTCATGCAGGCGGTCTAGGGGGTAGCCACCTACCCCCCCAACGTTGCCAGATCGAAATCAAATTCGGTTTGACATTCATGGCAGTGTAATCGAATAATGCTCGTCCCTTCTTCATTTATGCGGCGATAAAATGCCTGCAAGTAGGCTAGATCAGCCGCAAACAGATTTTCGATAACGTTTGTGGTAACGTTTGGTAATGTGCCAAGTCGGATAATCACTCGTGAAAGTAAAACGATGACTAGATAAGCCTGATTAGAACGCACACGCAAATCTCGCATGGGAGTTATTTCGTCCATAGCGGTGGCTAAACGCATGACCCCTTTACGGTGAATGGTTCCTGTAGAGTCAATGTATCCTTTTGGTAGGGTAAATTCAAATTCGGTTTGTAAGTTCATGTGTTTTTGTAGACCGCACCCGTTCCCTTTCCTTACAAGAAAATGGAGTCTTTTATTTCTCTCTCCCTGTGGCGAGGTATGTGTGGGTGCTTTTAGAAATTTAATATTAAATAGCAGCACCTGCAATACTTGCAAGTTGGTCTAAAAGACTCCCGCCGATAAGTGATTTATTAGCGGTCTCGTACACAATTGTTATTTCTTCAACCGCAAAATCATTACTATCAGTTGCCATTTTTGGACCGCTTAGTTTAGAAGGCCATGCCCCTCTAAAATCCCAGCGAACCATCTCTTCATAATGGCGATTAAATAAAGTAACACTCATGTTAGCCCGAGCTAAGCCCATCGTACCAAGGCGTACTAAAATACGCCATTCCCATAAGCCCAAGTCACTGGTTACGCCTCGCTTTAGTGTAATTTCTTGAGGTTTCCATAAACCAGGCACGCGAGCTAAGACGGGTCTAGCCCTGCCCATTCGTGCATCGATAGCACGATAATCAACGACTTCGTTTTCATCACCAATGCCACTAAATTCGACGAAATATCCTTTTAGGCGTGCTATCCCTTTCATGAAGGAAACACTAATCATAAATTGGTATGATAATAATGGGTCAGATATACGAGTACTCATAATAATTTCATTTTCAAAAATTGCGTATCATCTGCTCAAATTCAACAGACATCTCATGGATAATAAAACCTTCTCTATTCTGATTGAAAGCAGGGCTACTAACTTTCGATGGCCATGCCCCCATAAAATTCCAATTGGCTATGGTATCATAATTTTCATCAATCATCATGACCGCCAGAGGCATACGTGTTTGAGCCACAAATCCTCGAATGATTGATTCCCGCCAATCCCAAAATGTCGTTTCTAATGCTAATCCATGCTTTAGGCTCAATTTACCAGCCATGATTTGAACAGGGATTTGCTGAATCGGCACATTGCCCCATTTAGTCTGTTGTTGGTAATGAATACGTCCTAAACGATATGGCATGACATAACAAACATGGAAGTAACCAGTGGTTTGTATGGTGTGCTGATTAACTTCGACAATAAATTGATAATTTGACATTTGAAGCTCAAAGTTGGAAGTTAAGGAGCGTCAAACCAAGGTTTGACATGACAAAGCAAACTTTGTCCCTCCTAACTACTAAATTCTAGCCTGGTGCAGAACCAATACCACCAGCACCTGGACTACCAGTTGCTTCTTCGTTACCAGTTTCATCAGCAGAAGAGCCATCAGGCCAGCCTGGGAAGTTCTCAAATTCATTGATACCTTCACGACGCATGCCTTCATGAACAAGGGCGATTTCCTCAACCGCAAAGTCGTTGCTGTCGGACTTAAATTCGGGGCCACTGATTTTTGAGGGCCAAGCTCGAACGACTGTCCATTGAGCAGCTAATTGATAATTGCGGTCATACATACTGACGATACAATTGTAACGAGATGTTTCAGTCTTGCCATCAATGACTAGTTGTCGCCAATCCCAAAAACCCATGCTTGTAGTGACACCTTTCTTCAAGGTTATTTCACTCCATTTGAGCCGACCAGGAATCATTTGGACAAGTTCTTTTCCATTCTGACCAACCACTTTATGTTCGACAACCTCATGCTCGGAAGTTAAACCTGTTACTTCGGTAAAGTAACCTGTAATTCCGTTTACATCTAAGGTAAACTGATAACTAAGTAGAGGGTCAGATTGACGATTATCACCCGCATATGGGGCATCTACTGGAGCTGACATTTTTTTATCTCCTTACGAATTTTAATAAATAAATGATAATTTTTCAGTAGCCGTGATTTCCCATCACGCAGTTTCACAATTTGAAATTGCGGCTACGAAAACAGTAAAAATACTATTCTTCTCCGCCGCCAGCTGCGTCTGCCATTTGGCTAATACGGAAAATAACAAATTCTGCTGGTTTGGAGGGAGCAACCCCCACTTCAATGAGCAATTCACCACGGTCAATAGCATCTTTGGTGTTCAATTCAGCATCGCACTTGACAAAGAATGCTTCCGCAGGTGAGCCACCAGCTAAAGCACCTACCGCCCACAGACTGTTCAAATAACCACTAACATCACGGGTAATACGTCCCCATAGCACTGGGTCATTCGGCTCAAAGACTGTCCACATGGTACCGCGTTCAATTGCTTTCTTTATCATGTTGAATACTCTGCGAACAGAGATGTAACGCCATTCCGCATCACTAGAGATAGTACGGGCTCCCCAAATACGAATGCCCATGCCTGGGAAGGCTCGAATACAGTTGACTCCATTGGGATTGAGAATACTTTGCTCGCCAGAGGTAACATTGTATTCTAAGCCAGTGGATCCTTGTATAATTTCGTTAGCGGGTGCCTTATGAACTCCGCGCGTGTTGTCTGTTCTCGCCCACACACCAGCGATGTGCCCCGATGGTGGTACAAAGATATAGCGATTTGTAGCAGGATCCATGATGCGAATCCATGGATAGTACATGGCTGCATAACTGGTATCATACCCTGTTATATCCATACGCCAATCTCGGGCTTCAGTTGGTATCAAATTAGGTGGTACATCTAAAACACATACCCTATCACCCATGTTTTCACAATGAGCAATCAGTAATGTTTGTGTTGCCTTAATCAAATCAAGGTCAAGCTTTTGACCAGGCATCTTGGTCATCAAGTCAGGTAAGACGATGATATTCACATCATCCAAAGCGGCTAAGCCTTCAATGCCCGAACGCTTGGTAACATCACCCTTGAAATCTTGGTATTCAGGCGGGGCAATCAGTTTTTCTTGAATACTAAGCGTTTGTTCTTGGCTACGGGGCCAAATAGTTGCTAATGAAAGTTCCTCGCCTGCACTGTCGGGAATAACTATATCTACTAATTTGGATGGCTTATTATTTTTATAAGTCAGGCGAATTTCTTTAGTCCCATCAGGTAAGGGAGCTTCTACTAACGTAACATCTTTTAATACTTCTTTGGTTAGCCAACTTCCAGTTGTACCTTGTTTTTTAACGGTCATGGTAAACGGTTGTTCAGTAGAAATTTTTTCCGAAGGTGCTTTTTCTCCTTCATCAGAGGTAGGAGCAGGAACAGAAGGTTCAGGTACATTCACTTCAACTCGTAACTTTAGTCCTGACAAGCCACCTTGCTTTGATTCGACAATCAATTGGGGTTGTCCATCTTTATTAAGTAAGGCTGTTTTAGCCGTAGGTAACGTTCGCACACTAACAACATAACAACGTTGCCCGCCATTCAAGAAAAAGCCATGAACTGCATGAGGCAAAGTTGCCCCTTCAACAAAACTACCAAAATTTTTGACAAATTGTGTCCAGTTCGTCACGAAAGTTGCTTTATTGAGAAGGTCATAAGTGATAGGTTCACCATCAATCATTCGCGTGTTATCTGCTTTTTCAGTAAAGCCGATAAATACCGCAGTTGATGTACTGGGCGATTGTAAAGGTTTGGGACCCATTCCACCTACTTCTTCAACATATACACCTGGTGATAAATATTCAGGCATTTAATACTCCTTAGATATAAATTTAAACATCAAAACTGTAATTATCAGACGGAACCGTTATGACATATTCAACTGGTTCTCTATCTATATCTGTAAAAACTAATGTATAATCACCTGTTCGTAATCTGCCAAGCCGATAGCCTCCATTTGGTTCGACTTCAATAACAAGCCCCCATTCCTCTATGGTCACTTGAGGATTTTGCATGGGTTCGCTTGAGCGAATCATACCACCCACAAGCCAAAAACCTTCTTGGTCAGTTTGAGATTCAATAAATTCTCCCCCACTATCAGAACCACCACCAAATCCCAAAGAGGTTGAACTAACAATTGGCTTGGTAACAGATTGAAGTGGGCTAACAGGAATACTAACTTTATAGTTTAATCCCACTCGCATCTCATTATCTAATGCCGACCATAATTTTTCGACCTCTAACATTTGGTCAAATTCGGCTGTTTTGGTAACAGGGGTATCTTGTAAATCGCCGCCAGGTAAAAACTGTTCATCCAAATAAGGATGACGTAATAAGGCTATCATAGCTCGCATAAGCATGCGATGTTCGTCTTCGGGTTCTGTCGCCCAAGCAGTGATGAGATAATGAAGATTAACCCAGGTAGGTTGGACCGATTCAACAACAAAACTCCCTCCATCTTCTGCTCCTTGATGTAACCAAGCAGGCACGGGAGTCCGCATTTTATTGTTTTCACGAATATCATACAAAAAGATATTTAAGGTTGGGCGACTTAAACGCGATGACCATTCTCGCTTTGGCTGTTTAAATGAAAGCTCAACCTCATCACCAACGATTGGTAACTCTTCTATGAGCACTGCACGGATTGCTTCATCAACTTCATCAATCATGTAATTACCAAAAAAATAGGTACGTTATAGCTTTTAAGAAAAATATTTTGGATATGTAGCCGTGATTTCTAATCATGCATTCTCGCAATTGGAAATTGTAACTACAAAATTGAAAACATTATCTGAATATCTAGCAAAAAATAACGATTATACAAAAGCATTTTGCCTAGTCTACCATGTATTTAAAACTTTGGCAACTCTGCATAATATAATTGAAAATTGCTAGTAAGCAAACGTCCCAAATATCTAAAACCAACCTACATTATACTAGCCGAGCGTTACATGTTCGTTACATTGGCGTTACTATTTTGATTTTGAGGAGCGTGATAGAGATATAACAGCTGATGATATTATCAAAATCCAGTAATTCCCGTTTTGGCATGGCTATACAGAATACAGCAAACTCAAAAGTACTATAGTCAAGATTACTGGAGCGATATAGCTTGCTATATCATGTCAAAGCAAGCTTCGACCCTCCAGTAAATGAAATACACTCGGATAATAACTATAGCTTGACAATAATCGTAATGCAGACTATCATTATAAGAAGATAACTAGAATTTCAAATTTGTACTGTGAGTTATTTTAAACTGCAATGGAGCGGGTAGTAATGGTTTCTAATGATATAGATTTACAAGAATTACAAAAAGAAGCTCTTAGCTTTGTTATAGGTGCTATTGGCATTACTGTTTTCGTTGTTTTATATATTATCTTTGCCTCAAATGTAAGTGAATTTGAGACAGAGGTACCTGTACGTTATTGGCTAGGAGCTGTTTGTGTTTTAATATTTACCTTTTTTGGAGGGCGAACAAGTTTTGATAAAAACCGAATAGAATTGTCAATTACATTTGTAATTGGTGGCTTGATAGTTGCCGCCAATATTTTTTTAGCAGATGATTCAGCACTTTATTCATTTTACCCTTACATTTTTCTCATAATTGTTGCGATATCAGGTCTAATTGTAGATCCTGATGTAACATGGAACGTGGCATTAATTTGTATTATTAGCAGTGTCGCTACGGTGTCAACATTCATTGGTTTTGACTTTGAATATCTGAAATGGTTAATTATTCCTAGTTTTTTCTCATTATCAATTGCCTTCACGACATGGTGGGGAACGCATAATCTCATTACCGCTTTTCATTGGGCATTGGAAAGCCGAGAAAAAGCAACTACACGCCGCGATGATATTTTTGAAAAACAACAAAAATTAATTCGTTTGAATCATTTGCTTGGAGTATCCCATAAAAACTTGGAAAAAGCTCAACAAGCACTAAAAAGCCAAGCAAATGAATTAGAAAAGTTGAACGATAAACTGACTGTTTCTGAACAGGAATTACGGGAATTAAACGCTAGTAAAGATAAATTCTTTTCCATTTTAGCCCATGACTTACGGGGTCCCTTCCAACCTGTGCTTGGATTTTCCCAGCTATTAGCTGAAATGGCATCTGAATTTAGCCACCAAGAAATACAGGATATGGGCGAAAGTATTTACCATGCAGCTCGAAATGCCTTCAACCTGCTCGAAAATTTACTGCACTGGTCACGAATGCAACGAGGCAGCATGCCATTAGATATTTCTCCTATTGATATAACATACATTGCACAAAAGAATGTTGAGTTATTAAATTACAACGCTTCAGACAAAGGGGTCACGTTGCAGACATCTCTAACTAATTCAATAATGGCATGTGCTGACCAAAACATGATAGATACTGTTATTCGTAACTTGACCTCAAACGCCTTAAAATTTACCCCGTCGGGTGGTAGCATCACCATTCATGCTCGCAACGATGAAGATATTTCCGAAGGTGATTTTGTTGAAGTTTCTATATCCGATACAGGAATAGGAATTAGCAAAGAAAATATCAAGAAACTATTTCGACTCGATACCCATCATACCACATTAGGCACATCCGATGAGAAAGGAACGGGTTTAGGTTTAATAATATGCCAAGAGATGGTCGAAAAAAATGACGGGCGAATATGGATTGAAAGCGAGCTAGGAAAAGGAACGACTGTAAAGTTTATCATACCCGCTTATGAAAGACCGTCTGATGATGATTTGCTCGATTTAGTCATGTAACCATGATTGCCAATACGTGCTGACCAAAATCAGTATAAGTAATCAAGCAAAAGCATTTGTGAAAACCCTGTGTCAGACAGGGTTTTACGAGATGATGGTTAGACCTGACTGGCAAAACTTCCATCCTGAATTGGTTTAGGATAATTTAAACTTCATTCGGATGTTGTGCATTTTTGGTCTCATCCATTCTTTCAAGTTAAAGACAGGAGTCCGTTCGATAATTCTCCTTTGGATTATCCATTTCAACCATATAAGCCCAATCACATTATATCCCCACAACAATACTTGAGACAAGATAATTTGCCAGTCTGGTACTTGGCTGACAATTACTCGTATGGGTAATACGTAAGGTGCAGATAAAGGAAACATGCCAGCAACAATTGCTAATAGTGTATCAGGATTACGGGGAACAAATAGAAAGGCATAAGGGAACACAAACAACATGGCAAAGCTCATTAAGTTTACGATGATTCCACCTGCTCCACTTCCGATTTGTAATACAGCCATCCCCGCTGCTAAGATATGGTCTAGTATTGATGAAGCGATGATAATACTTATAAATAATGGTAAATGTTCCCAGTCTAAAATATTCCTCATCACGTCGAATGCCCACTCAGGTGTAAACATAATGAGAATAATTGCTGGTGTTCCCCACACAACTAATTGCGTTATACCTACCATCATTAATCCCAGTATCTTACTGGTTATCATCCTCATGGGGGAAATACTGGTTATCATAATTTCAAGAGTGCGATTTTCATTTTCGCTGGCAATGGCATCAAATGTACGGATAACAATAAAAAAATTGAGGTTACGAAGAGCATAAACAATAACAAAAATTAATCCCCATACTTCATTGATTTCTTCAGGCACAAGCTCAGCACTTTCATCTGTCGTATCATGACGGATAATATAAGTACCACTTGGCTTCATTCGACTTAACGTTTTCTGTGAGATTTCACTTTCGACTCTATCCTCTATTAATTTCTCAATTTCAGTATCGGCAATGAGCAAGGGGTCAATGATGCCTAAGCGAGAGGTGTGGTAAGTAACCGTAATATAACCTGTTTGCCAGTAGCCATGTGGAATGAGATAGTAAGCTTGAATGGTGCCATCTTCTAAAGCAGTGTCAGCCTCATGCGAACTATCTATGAAAATAAAAGTGAGTGTTTCACTAGAGAACTCGGTATCTACATCCAAAAGTTGGAGTTCATCTACTATCCCAATTGGACGATTATCCCATTCGGAAAAAATATCTGGTAGTAAGGCAGAGGCAAAAATTCCCCCAGCGATAATCATAATCCCGATTGATATTAACATAAGCATGGGCAAACCAAATGTCATCAACAAAAATGTTCTGTTGGTGACATTTGCCCAGTATTCATACCAAAAAACAAGCCAAAAACGAATCATTGTTATACCTATATTGGATAGTCAAAGCTTGTGTTGACATAAAAAGCGAGCTTTTTTGCTCCAATGATGTGATAATGGAAATAGGCTACAACACCAATTATTTTTTGTCAATTTTTATTTTTCAAGATTAAAAATTAAATCTAGTGAATTTGCATGATATAACATGTGGTGGTATGATTTTGCTGTGAGTACAATAGAAAAGGCTACAGAGGTTTTTTTATGGCAGGACGCTTAGCAATTGATTTCGGCACATCTAATACAGTAGTAGCTGTATGGGACGAAACAGAACAACAAGGGAATGTATTACATATTCCCGATTATGGACAATATACCCCTTATCAAAATGAAAATATATCGGTCATCCCATCGTTAATTCATTATGCCACCGATAAACAACAATGGGTTGGGAGCCAGGTATTACAACGCAATTTGTATCATTCAAAACGTACCTTTCGTTGGATAAAACGTTACATCTCAAATCGTAGTCCCATCAAAATGCGACTTGATGGACAATCGCTATCATACTTTGATGCGGGCAAAGATTTTTTATTGCGTGTGATTCTTTTTGCCACAGAGGAATTAGATATCAGCGATGAAGAAATTGCTTTGACAGTACCAGTTGAGTCATTTGAGCATTATGAGAATTGGTTGAATGATGTCGTTTCTGAAACAAAGTCACTTCGGTTTCGACTTGTGGATGAAGCCTCATCAGCTGCATTAGGTTATGGAGCGAATATCCAGCCTGGTGATGTGTATTTTATTTTTGATTTCGGAGGCGGCACATTAGATGTCTCCGTGGTCTTGGTCGAGGAAGAAAAAAGTCAGCCGCAAAGTGGCAAACGATGTCGAATATTAGGTAAAGCAGGCTTGGATGTTGGCGGTGCTACAATTGACCAATGGCTATTTCAAGCCGTTTTGCGAAAGAACGGTCGCACTGACAACGAAGAGAGTGTGCGTGAAATTAGCAATACGATTTTGGTCGAATGTGAACGAGCAAAGGAACGGCTATCCTCGCATGACCATGCCGATATAAGTGTGATTAATCCTTTCAGCGGTGACATGATATTCTTTGAATTGAGCCGTATTCAATTTGAGGATTTGTTAGAGGAAAATGACCTATTCAGTAAAATTGACCGCACCATCCGCCGAGCATTGAACTCTGCCCGTGAACGTGGCTATCAAGAGGATGATATTAAAACAGTTTTAACAGTTGGAGGGAGTAGCCAAATCCCAGCCGTCCAAAAGATGCTCCGCCGAATATTTGGGAAAGATAAGGTATTGTTTAATCGTCCTTTGGATGCTGTTGCCAGAGGGGCAGCTGCCTTTGTGGCGGGAGTAGATTTTTACGACCACATTCAGCATGATTACGGTATTCGATATTTTAACCGCCAGAAGAATGCCTACGATTATCGGACTATTGTTGAACGTGGTACGCCTTATCCTAGCAATGAGCCCATCATCGACCTAACCATTAAAGCCGCTTATGATGGTCAAACCGAACTCGGCTTACCAATTTATGAAATGAGTGAACAACGTACTCGCCCAGAAGAACAGCCGATGGAATTAGTCTTTGACCCATCGGGAACTGCACGTCTAATGACAATCACAGCCGAAGATGACGTACATCGCACTCGTTTTTGGATGAACGAACACAACCCAACTTTTTTAACCGCTAACCCACCTGCTCAACAAAGCGAAAAACGGTTTCAGATATATTTCTCAATTGACAGCAATAAGCGATTGTTAATCAACACGCATGATTTAATTACAGATAGGATGATTCATAAAGATTACCCTGTGGTAAAATTAACTTAGCCATAGACTGGCACGTGGTCACACAATGAGCGAAAAAGCTCACTTTTTCATGTCAAAGCAAGCTTTGACCTCCAGTTTACTACATGATTATTCACATAGTAATGATGAATTTCTTAGTCATTACTACTCACAAATGACAAAGTTTGCAAGCCAATGCTAACCGCACTTTTAAATCCTGCCCAAGTATTCATGCCCTTAAGCATGGTTAAAACTGGAGCGGGACGAAATGCCCATTCACGGGTAGCTCGTTTTTGCCAATAATTCAACTGTTCTGCCGATAAATTTGGATAGTCTAACACGGTTGATTTATCCATATCTACCTCTTCCCATTTTGTACCAGGACGGAACCAACCATTTTTAACCACATCGTAGAAAAACGGTGTGCCTGGATAAGGAGCAGCAATATGGAACAGAGCAATATCAATCGGAAGATTTTTGGAGAAGGCAATCGTTTGACGAATGGTTTCCTCTGTTTCACCTGGCAGACCAATGATAAAATATCCCCAATTCATGATGCCTGCTTCGCGTGACCATAACAAAGCTTGGCGGGCTTTATCGGGATAAGCACCTTTATGAGCTCGTTTTAATATCTCTTTTGAACTGGATTCGATTCCCCATGAGATGACCCAATTTCCTGCCTTTGCCATCAATTGTAACATCTCTTTATCCACATAATCCACACGACTGTTGCATGTCCATTTTATGTTAATACCCTCTGAAATCATGAGCTTACAAAGTCCCATCACTTGGTCACGACTGACGGTGAAAAGGTCGGCATACATGTGAATATTGTTCAAGCCTAACTTTTTCAAGTCCCACAATTCATCCATGATATTTTCAGGAGAACGGACACGCACCGAATAGTTATAACTGACATGCTTAATACAGTATTTGCATCCAGCAGGACAGCCTCGACTGGTGAGGATAAACGTATACGGTCCCTTGACTAGCGGCATGAGATATTTATCAAATGGCAAAAGATGATGCATGGGCAGTGGTAAATCATCTAAATTCGAAATGAAGGGGCGGTCATGATTGATAATCACCTCATCACCTTGTCGCCATGCAAGCCCTTTGATATTACTTAAATCTGCTTTATACTCAGCTACAGAATGGCGACCATGCCCTTTTTCTTTACCTTTTCCTTGATAGCTAAATGCGTCATCATCATCACTTTTTTCTAAAATAGTTGGTTGCCATGAAGGGTCAGTCTTACGGAAAAGCTCCTCCATGTAAGTATTTTGCCCGACATGCCCTTCAAATGTATCTACCAATTCACGCAAGGTCAATTCAGGTTCGCCTCGCAAGACAAAATCAATGGAGGGATAGGGACGCATTGTTTCGATGGTCATAGGGGTAACATGCGTACCAAAGCCAATAGTTTTTGCCCCAAGGCTTTTTGCCAAGAAACAACCGTACATGTCATTGGTCAACGTCGGGGCAGTAACTTGTGTTAGGTAATATTTGGGGCGTTTCTGTTCAAGAATTTTCTGGAATTCATCCCATGTCATTCGTTCAGCAATGGCATCAACAACATGTACACTGTAATCAGGATGTAGCATGGATGCTAATTGAGCTAACGAACATTGGGGCCAAACCATGTTCTCGCGTGAACGACGCCCTACGCGATGCTGAGTCCGAATCCAAATTCCACCATCAGGTGAGGGAGGATTGACAAGCATGACATCCACCGCCTCATCAGACCGAGCAAAAATATGGTCACGTAAAACTGCACCAACTTCAGGAAAGTCAGCCTGACTTAATTTTTTAATTGTTTTAGTGCCGAGATTAACCCAGCCATTATCGTTATTTTGTGTCATCTTTTCCTCATAGCATTATAATTGATATAATTACAGTTTTTTATTAATGATAATAGTTTACTTGGAATGGGATTACTTGTCAAATTAAGTGATATAAGAATATGGTTTGGGATATTTTCCAATCATGTGGTCACACAATGGAGCATCAAATCGCTTGCTTCTTCATGTCAAAGCAAGTAGGGATGTATGGCCATACGCCCCTACAACTAGCATTGAACAGCATTGGCTTGGGGAACAGGTACAAAAACTAACCAATCTCCAGCATACGTTCCACAGATTTCAACGCTTGTATGCGAATGTCCTCTGGAACTTCAATGACATATTGTGTTTTTTGCAATGCCGCTAAAGTATCTTCTAAGGTGATTTGATTCATGTGTGGGCAACGTGCACTACACAATCTAAGCATGTCTTTATCAGGATTGTCAGCAATAATGTTATCTCCCATCGAACATTCGGTCAAAAGAAGATAACGTGGAGCATTTGTTTGTTCCACATGCTTAATCATAGCTGATGTACTTCCTGAAAAATCGGAAGCCTCAACCACTTCTGGGCTACATTCGGGATGAGCCAAAATGACCACATCGGGAAAATCGGCTCGCACGTTTTGAATGTCCTCTACGGTGAATTTTTCATGCACTTCACAGCGGCCATGCCAGCCGATGAGTTGATAATCCAAGTCAGCCTTAAATTTGAAATTGGGATTTTGTGAAGGGAAGATAATATGTTTGCCAGTTTCTCTAGCTACGTTTTTTGCTAAATATTCATCGGGCAGAAAAATAATCGTATTTGCATTAAGCGATTCTACCACAGCAACCGCATTACCAGAAGTACAGCATACATCGGTTTCCGCTTTGACATCGGCATAAGTGTTGACATAAGTAACTACAGGTACACCTGGAAACTGTTTTTTGATATTACGTACATCTTCGGCGGTGATACGCCATAAATTCTACTCCACAAAAAACAATAATATCTTTATCAGTTTTAGCCGCTATCCGACTCAAACCAAGTGAGTCTCCCGTGTAGTCAGGAATAGAATGAAAAAGAGCGGGTTCCATGTAATTATGTCCCAGAATGACTGCATTTCGTTTGACTTTTAATTGGTTAATTTCATAAGCGAGTTCTGCTTTATACTTCAATTCAAAATCAGGCACAACATCGCTTAATTTTGCTTTCATATCTTCATAAAATTGTTTAACTGACATTGTTTCTCCTTATGTAGTAAGTATACAGACGGAGTCGCAGAATTCCATTCTGCATGCAAGATAAAATCTTGCACTCCGTGGGTTTAATCCAAACAAAAACTAATATCAAGAGCCTTGACCGAATGGGTCAATTTTCCTATCGAAATAAAATCAACCCCACAACCAGCAATATCTAACACATTTTCTAAATTAACATTGCCAGAAGCTTCTAAGGGAGTACGTCCATTTGTTAGTTGTACAGCTTGACGCATTTCATCTGGGGTCATGTTATCTAACATGATACGGTCAACATTTAGCGTTAGGGCTTCTTCTAATTCTGTCATGTTCTTTACTTCGACTTCGATGTGGCGATTATGTTTGTCATAATTACGCACTTGATTAACCGCTGGGCTGATACCACCAGCGGCTGTGATATGATTTTCTTTGATGAGAGCCATATCATGCAATCCTATGCGATGATTTTGTCCACCCCCTACACGAACTGCCCATTTATCAAACAGACGCAAGTTCGGAGCAGTTTTGCGGGTATCGAGAATAACTGCTTTCGTTCCCTTCACCGATTGCACAAAGGCATAAGTCAGACTAGCAATACCCGACATGCGTTGCAAAAAGTTTAAGGCAGTTCGTTCGGCTTGAAGCAATGCTTGTCCTGACCCTTTCGCCGTACCTATTAGCATGTCATCATGCACTAAATAACCATCTTGAATAAATGGTGTAAATTCAATTGATTCATCAACTAAAGCAAATACCATTTTCACAACATCTAAGCCGGCAATGATACCATGTGCTTTAGCGATAAAACGTCCTCCAAATATACGCCCGGCTGGTACGGTCGCCAATGTGGTTAAATCACCATCACCGATATCCTCGCTAAGGGCATTACGAATAATTGTTTTAATCTGTTCTTGATTGTCCATGAAATAAAATAAGTACTAGAAATTTAGTTTTTCTATCTCAAAAATAAATAGCGTGAAAGTTACACTATCATAGCACAAAAATAATTTTTTGTCAATTTTTCATGAAAATTGAAATTCTGAAGTATTCATTCCCAATTTGCCTTATTTCGTACTTTTTCTTATAATCAGGCAATGGAAATACCTTCACGAGAAATCACAAATCCGTATCATCCAGGTCAAATTCCTGAAAAAAAATCGGGTTTTTTTGGGCGAGATGAACTTGTCGTTTGGATTGAGCAAAATATTATCAGTAGTCGGCGACTGTTGTTGTTGCATGGGGCAAGTCTTATCGGTAAGACCACGTTTGTCCATTTTTTACCTAGACTGATTACCTTAAATATAGCACCCATCATAACATTTACATTTTCCGATTTGACCGATTTTTCTATCAGTAATATCCTTTTTTATATTATCCAAGAAATGGTTAGGCAACTAAAGGAACAGGGAATCTTAAGGCACGAAAATATTGCTATGGGAGCAGATGCATTTGCTGTTCTTGATAGATTATTCAATCATGTTAAAAAACATGAAAATGGTGGTAATGTTTTGTTAATTATAGATGATTTTGATTATTTCCCTGAATCTAATGATGATGACTTATTTCAATTACTTGATGCCTGGCATGCAATTCTAAATAAGAATAATAAGGTTTATATTCTTTTGACAGTAAGCAATTCTGAATTTTTAGCCTTGCGACATCCTCTGATTGATAGTGCTCCCACTCATTCAATTGGGTCATTATCTGCCAACCAAGCGATTCAGATGATTACCAATCCGTTAGAAGGAATTATTCGTTTTGATTACGGTGTCCCAAAGCGTATAGCTCAATTAAATTCAAACCATCCACATTATATCACATTATTTAATCATACCCTTTTTACCCATTTTGCACGTGAGGGCTGGGTCAACATGCGGCATCTTGATGAAGTCATGGATGACCTACTAAGTACAGATATTCCATCTTTTGAAGACCATTGGCAACAATCCACAAAAATTGAGCAAACAGTTCTAGTAGCAATCGCTTCAGTGCGGGGAACGCATGGGCTTTTTACACGGCAAGAGATTGTAAAACAAATTACGAAACGAGATAAACGAGCCGATGAAAGTGTGATTGTACATGCCTTAACTGAACTTATCAGGCGTGATGTGCTTGTCAAGATGGGAGCATTGGGATATAAGTTTTATGTAGATATTTTCCGCTACTGGCTAGGAAATCAAATGGATTTAGATGAGTTTATCAGAGAAGTAGATTGGAAAAGCATAACTGTTCCCGAAATAACTACAGTTCGATTTGCACCATCTCACCATGAAGAACAAAATTCAAGACCTACTTTGAATTGGAAACGATGGGCTTATTCGTTTTTAGCTGTGGTGGTAGTGCTTGTTGGTGGGGCATACCTAGCTGACATGTTAGGTGTTTTTAATATAGATGGGTCAAATAATAATGGAACTTCTGCGATAGGTATTGTGACTTATGAAGCGGGAGAAAATGGCAATTCAGCAAGCATGGCTGGAACACCTACAGTTACACTCACACCCGAGCCGACCAAAACACCGACCCCAACTCTTCCAATAGTTGTTGCTCGTTCATTGCCTGCCATTGCATACATGGCTCGGCAAGGTGATAGTGCCTGGCGAATCGAGGTAATGGATGCCGATGGGACAAACAACCTGATTCTTTCTAATGTTGATACCGATGAAATCAGCCCAGTGTGGTCGCCTGTTGATGGCAAATTAGCTTTTGTCAGTCGACGCGATGGCAATAAAGAAATCTATGTTATGAATATACAAGGGAAAGAAAATTTCAATGTGACCAACCATCCTGCTGATGAATGGACTCCTGCTTGGTCACCTGATGGGAAACGACTTGCATTTTCCTCAAATCGTGAAGGTAATTGGGAAATCTACACCATTAATGCCGATGGTACAGGACTTCAACAGATTACAGATAATGGCGAAGGAAACATCTCTCCTGACTGGTCACCTGATGGACAGTACCTTACTTTTTCCAATCGGCGAAGCGGAAATTGGAATGTGTGTACCATTCGGATTGATGGTTCTGAACTGAGACAACTAACGACCAGTGATGGAAATGACCTTTCTCCGATATGGTCACCTTCAGGTAGAATGATTACTTATGAAACAAATGACACAGGTGATGTTGAAATATTTGTTATGACCAGCTTGGGAGGAAATCCATACAACGTAACCAACATGACACGCTCAGACGAGCATGGTCCCGTCTGGACTCCTGATGGAGAACAATTATTATTTTATTCTAACCGTGATGACAATTGGGATTTATATTCCATGTCATTAGATGGAACTAATCTTACCAATCTCACACAAACCCCAAATGTGCATGAGCAGACACCTGTTTGGAGACCGTAATTGAAATGCACCTCTTGTGGGTATTTAGATGGAGTCCCCACTTCAGTGGGTATCTTTGCTATACTAATACTAGACCTGACAGGTTTTTACAAACCTGTCAGGTCTTCTATCGTGGCTGAATCACATCCACAAAAACAACCTCCACAGTTACGCCTGTTTCCTCATCCCAATATTTTAAGGTTGGTAAAACTTTTCACCTCAATGGCATACAATTTACCATCATAGCGAATTGACAAATCAACCTTTCCATTGCCAGTTGGAAACTCAGGAATCACCTGCCCATGCCATTGTCGTATGAACTTGCTCAAGTACATGAACAAATTGAAATGATAAGTTGCNAAACGATTCATGCTTTGATAAAGCATAGATGAAAAATAATTGAATAACCGTTCTTGGACAAATTGACATGGAAACTTAACATGTCGCTCATTTTCTTTATCTACCTCTTCATCAATAACTCCATTCAAATAGAGATAAGCTATATTCGGTTTGGGGCAATGCTTGAACTGCCGTTTTGTAAACTAAGTCAAAGTCGTTCATAGCAATGGTCGGATGATGTTTGTTATACGTTTCGGTCAACAATTCACCGAACCAACACGTCAAGCCTGGTTGCCCTTGCAAGACATAAAACAAGCGGTCAATCACATCTTGTTCGACAGTTTGTCCACTTTCCTGCTCATACCAATGAAACATAGAGTCCACTTCTTCGTAGGTCAAATTTGGAATATGCATGCTCCGTTGCACATTGAAAGGTGAACCGCT
>NBMH01000169.1 GCA_002084875.1 Anaerolineaceae bacterium 4572_78
ACTTTAACGCTTACCATGCATTGGCAGAGTAATGCCATGTTTGACCGCAATTGGACAATCTTTGCTCATGTCGTTGATGAGGATGGCAAAATTATCGCACAGCAAGACCAGCTTCCACCATTTCCGACGACCACTTGGATTCCCAATGAATACATCAGTGATACTCGCTACATCATGCTAAAGCCTGACAAATTGCCAGGAGGCAACCACACAATTCATGTGGGGCTATACGATGCGGATACATTTTTGCGTTTACCTCTTGTAAATGGTGATGATACGTTTATTTTAAGTATGCCATCAAAATAATTGTAACCGTTCCCCATTTGATTTTGGTGATGGAGTGGTTTTGTGGTATAATGAATTTATCTATTTTTTGAATTGAGAGGTGGTAATTATGCAAAACGTACAGACATTAAAAACAAATGTTATCAATACTTTAGATATGCTCCCATTTGAAAATTTACGACTATTAAGTGAATTTGCTTCTTTTCTACGATTGAAAATAGAACAGAGTACAATGCAACAAAAACCAGTTATTAAACTAGGTGGTTTATGGGCAAATACACTCCCTATAACAGAAGACGATATTACAGAAGCACGTCAAGAAATGTGGGGTAATTTGGGAGAAATTGAAATATGAGTTTATCTTATGTAATCGACACACATGCTTTTATATGGCATCTTCAAAGTTCTTCAAGGTTGTCATCCACTGTCAAACAAATTTTTGCAGAGACAGATGAGGGTAAAATAATTGTTATTGTACCAACTATTGTTCTGGTTGAAATGATTTATTTAGCAGAAAAAAGCCGAATACCACAAAATATTGTCAATATAGCATTACAACTGTTGGGAAAAGAAAGTGCCAATTATCAACTTGCCCCATTGAATTTTGAAGTTGTGGAAAGCCTAAAACAAATACCACGTTCTGTTGTTCCTGATATGCCTGATCGTATTATTTCAGCAACAGCCTTAGCATTGAAACTTCCTCTTTTGAGTAAAGACTCAGCTATATTGCGTTTATTGAATATTAAAGTAATTTGGTAAACCCAAATAACAAGGCGTTGCTGGCTAGGATAATTCACTCCACAAAATAATTGCCTAATTAAACAAGCAGGTATATAATTGGCATTGATGTCAAACTATATTCATAAGCACGATGTTATTTCAATTATTATCCTATTTATCTTGCCGTTGATTTTCTTTTGGCAAGTCACACTTGGCACAAAAACCCTTCTCCCCGCCGATAATCTTTTCACGTCCGATTTAGTTTTAGAAAATTATGTTTGGAAACGGTTTATTCGAGAATCGATTGCCAAACGGGAATTACCTCTTTGGAATCCATACATCTTTGCTGGACAACCTTTTTTAGCAAATGGGCAACATTCTGCCTTATATCCCCTGACGATATTATTCTACATCTTGCCATTAGAAAATGCTTACGGCTGGTTTACTGTTATCCAATTGTGGTTAGCTGGAGCATTTACTTATTTGTTTTTGCGGGTGCTGAAAGCAAATCGCTGGGGAGCATTACTAGCTGGCATTGTATACCAATTGAGTGGCTGGTTTATTTTCCGAATTGTTTTTACCATGATGGTAGCGGGTGCAGTGTGGTTGCCCCGGTGCTATTGCAGTTGGGATGCAAGTTTTAGCGGGGCATGTCGAAATCACTTACTATATTTTGTTGGTGAGTGCCTTTTATGCCGCATGCCGTTTATTTTTCATGTGGCGAAAGCAAGTAGGGGTTTATGGTCATAACACCATACGTTTGATGGCATGGTTATGGGTTATGATGGTCATAGGTTTAGGATTGGGTGCCATTCAATTAATCCCTTTTTATGAAATCGGTACATCAAATTTTCGTGAAGGGACAACTTCATTGCAACAAGTTCAAGAATGGGCATTACCCATGCGGCGGATAATTAGTTTTGTCATGCCAAATTTTTTCGGTAGTTCTGCCCATACAGAATACTTTGATTTGGTGAGCAAAACATGGCAACCATTTGGACTTAATGCACATGGCGAAATCAATCCGCTTTGCAATTACTGTGCTACATGGGATGTTAAAACGGCAGTTGAGGCAGGAGCATATTTGGGGATTTTGCCCTTGATTTTAGCAGGATTGGCGATTTATACTGGAGTACGGAAATCGCGTTTTCCTGTTTTTATCTTCGGGACACTAGCAATTTTATCATTACTTTTTGCATTTGGCACACCGCTTTATGCCCTTTTGTTTTATGGTTTGCCAGGCTGGAATCAACTTCATTCGCCCTTTCGTTGGATTTATCCATTTACCTTGAGCATTGCAGTTTTAGCAGGTATTGGTGTAACCAATTTGTGTGCATCCAAAAGGCATGATGCAACAACTTCAAGGTATGTAGGCGGGTTACTTTTTTGGAGCGGATTGATTGGCATGCTTGCCATGTTCATTACATTTATATTTCCTACCACACTTATTAACATCGGGCAGTTTGTTGTTGACCATTCGGGATTGGCTCAAAATGCTTTTGCTGATGGTCGACAGTTTGCCAGTTATCAATGGCGTAATCTGCTTCATTTTTTCTCGATGGTCATGGCAAGTGGGGCAATTTTACGTATTAGCCTTGTAAATCCCTCCCCTTCAAAGAGGAGGGGCTGGGGTGGGGTCTGGAAACCGTTGATGTTGCTTATCGTCGTCATGGATTTGATGATGTCGAGCATGGGTTTTAATCCTGCCGTTGACCCTACATTGCTCGATTTTACGCCGCCTGCTATCGAATGGCTACAAGCTCAACAAAAAACCGATTCTCTATTTCGTATCACGAGCTTCGACACATCGACGGGAAGAGGAAATAAAATTCTCAATGCCAATACAGCCATGCTAAATCAGCTATTTGATGTGCGTGGTTATGATAGCATCATTTCCAAACAGTACCTCGAATTTATGTTGCTCATCCAAGAAAATGGTGATTACCTTTATAATCGAATTGCCCCGATTTATCAACCTGGTTATCATGCACTCGATTCTGCATTGCTGGATTTGCTAGGGGTGCGATATGTTTTGACTACAGAGACAATTCCAAATGAAAGCTATCGTTTGGTGTATGATGAGGAAATTAAGATTTATGAAAATATTGATGTCATGCCGCGGGCGTTTGTGGTGACTCAATCGGAGCATGACATCAAAGACATGGCGTTTGCTTTGCGGAGTCTGAATCCACGTGAGAAGGTTTTGATTCAGGATTTAGGGGGCAGGGGTGATGGTCAAACAAAAAATGTTTTCGAAAACCTTTCTTGTTTTAACAATAAAAAGGTTTCTATTACGGAGTATACGAATAATGAGGTGATTATTTCGGCTGAAGTGTTTGAGCCGAGTTGGTTGGTTTTAGCTGACAGTTATTTTCCTGGTTGGAAGGCATACATCAGCATGACCAATTCTGAAGAAGAAACCGAAATCACCATTCATCGAGCAAACGGCAATTTTCGAGCCGTTCATCTTCCCGCTGGGGCATGGCAAATTCGTTTTATTTACACCCCGATGAGTTTTAAGTTAGGAATATATGTCAGTTTCCTAGCGGGCATGATACTGATGTTTTTGTTCGGCTATTGGTCATGGGGTAAACTTTATCGCGAGAGTGAAACGGATAGCCCGATAAAACGGATTGCCAAAAATAGTTTGGTACCAATGGTCATGGCTTTGACGAATCGGCTGATTGACTTTGCTTTTGCGATGGTGATGTTGCGTATTTTGCAACCCGAAGGGGCAGGAAAATTTGCTTTTGCAGTGGCGTTCATCAGCATGTCAGATATTATCACCCGCTATGGTTTAGGTACATTAGTTACGCGGGAGGTTGCCGCTAATCGAACTGAAACTAATAGTTATTTGTCGAATGTAACTTTATTACGGATGTATTTGTGGGTGTTTGCCCTACCATTCATAGGAACGATTTTAGTATTGTATGTCATGTTCGGCGATTTGAGTTTTGATGTGGTGATTACTATTGCTATCTTTTCAATAGGCATGCTCCTTAGCAATTTTGCAGATGGCTTGACCGCCATTTTTTATGCCCATGAAAAAGCGGAATATCCAGCCGCCATCGCCTCGATTACGACCTTAACTCGTGTTGGTGTTGGTTTGTTGGTGCTGTTACTTGGCTGGGGAATTATCGGTTTAGCAGGTGCTTCATTACTGGCAAATTTGGTATCATTCATGGTTTTGAGTTATATTTTGATGGTCAAAATTTATCGCCCTTCATTCGATAATGACATATCTCTGCAAAAAGAAATGATGCGAGAAAGTTTGCCTTTAATGCTAAATCATCTATTGGCAACCATATTTTTTCGGATTGATGTGTTTATTCTGGCACCGACATGGGGCGACGAATCGGTCGGTTATTACAACGCCGCCTACAAATATATTGATGGCATTAACATCATTCCACAATATTTCACCCTAGCCATTTTCCCCTTGATGAGCAAATTCGCCTCCGATTCCCGCGACTCGTTGATACGAGCATACAAATTAAGTTTACGTCTGTTGATTATGCTTGCCTTGCCCATCACCATTGAACACGTGCATTTGTAATAGGGGTCGCCTTCAACCTGATAACAAATATTATTTTTATCCCCAAATTTGGCTACCGAGCCGCCGCAGTCACCACAATTTTATCCGAATGGGTTTTGTTGATTCCATTTTACATGCTGGTCAAAAAACATTTATGCACTCTGCCATGGCTTGACATTGTATGGCGACCAATTGTGGCAGGTTTGGTGATGGGAGGGATATTGTGGTTTATGGGAGATATAGGATTTGTAATGACGGTAGTGATTGGCGGCAGTGTTTACTTGCTAGTGCTGACATTGGTGGGCGGTTTGAATCAAGAGGACATGGCGGTGGTATGGCGGCAATTCCCAAAATAACAACTATTGGACTGTTAAATCTCGCATGGAACATCAAAGTTTGCTTTGACCATATCTATACCAAAAAAGGGTTAGTTTTGTGAATACCATAAGCGGGTTTATGCCATAAACCTCTACATTAACACTGTTCACAAATGCAGGGGTTTGTGGCACAAACCACATGGTTTAAAATTACAATTTTTACCCTTAGCAAGTATATATACCGCAAAATCAAACTAACATAGTTTTCAAAACAACATCCATGTTATCAGCTAAAATGAAATCTAGCTTATCACGTACCTTTTGGGGAATTTCAACCAAATCTTTTTCGTTGCGTTTGGGGATGACCACCGTTTCTAAGCCTGCACGATGAGCCGCCATAACTTTGACGCGTAAACCACCCACAGGCAAAATATTACCTTGTAAAGTGATTTCTCCTGTTGTGGCAATGGTTCGTTTTACTGGTCGTTTGCTAAAAGCAGAAATTAATGCTGTAGCCACAGTAACACCTGCACTGGGACCGTCTTTTGATACGGCACCTTCAGGAACATGAATGTGAACATCTATATGTGTAAAGCAGGTCGGGTCAATACCGTAACGGTCTGCATTTGTTCTGGTGTATGATAAAGCTGCCTGAGCCGATTCTTGCATTACCTTGCCTAATTTACCCGTTAATGTTAATTTGCCTTGCCCTTCATAAACACCTACTTCAATAAATACTATATCACCCCCAGCGGCTGTCCAAGCCAAACCTGTTGCTACACCAATTTCATCAACGGCATTAAGAAATTGGTTGACATATTTTGGAACACCTAAGTATTTGGCTAAGGACTCAATCTTAATCAGACAGGGTGAATTTATCCCCTCCATAAATTGACGAACAACTTTTCGACAAATCTTGCCTAATTGACGGTCTAAATCTCGTACTCCTGACTCATAAGTGTAGGTACGAATGGCATGGCGAACGGCTTCATCATCAAAAGCCAGTTCCTCCAAAGTAAGAGCATGTTCATCTAGGTGGCGAGGGATGAGAAAATTTGTGGCAATAGCAAATTTTTCGCTATCAATATAGCCTGGAAACTCAATAACTTCCATGCGGTCAATCAACGATGGAGGGATGGTATCTAATGTATTTGCAGTGGCTATAAATAACACTTGCGATAGATTGTATGGCAAATCAAGATAGTTGTCTACAAAGACATTGTTTTGTTCGGGGTCTAAGACTTCTAAAAGAGCTGCCGCCGGGTCGCCGCGATATTCAGTACCTATTTTATCAATTTCATCTAAAACAATCAATGGATTAATTGTCCCAACACGTTTTATTGTTTGAATGATACGACCGGGCATTGCTCCGATATATGTGCGACGATGTCCACGAATTTGAGCCTCATCTCGCATGCCACCAAGACTTAAGTTAGCATATTTTCGACCAAGTGCCTCAGCAATAGAACGCCCTAGTGTGGTCTTTCCTGTGCCAGGTGGACCGACAAAACATAAAATTGGGGTGCGTAAACTTGTCTGCCCTTTCGTCCGCGAACGAACAGCAATGTATTCTAATATCCGCTCTTTGACTCGTTTTAATCCGTAATGATTTTTGTTTAATATCGTTTTTGCATGATGAATATCTAATTGTTCCTGGCTCGCCTCTGACCATGGTAAGTCTAAAATCAGGTTCAAGTAATTGCGAATTATACCTACTTCAGGAGCAGTATGAGGTGTACTTTCCAAACGGCTTAATTCCTTTTTCACTTTCAGATGCACACTGGGTGGTAAGGCAAGCGATTCGAGTTGCGTACCTAATTCATGCACTTCTGCTAGGTAGCTATCTTTCTCACCGAGTTCCTGTTGAATAACCCGCAACTGTTCTCGCAAGAAAAATTCTCGTTGCGTTTCATCAATCTCGCGTCGAACCTGATTTTGGATACGTCCTTGTAACTCCTGTATGTCTAATTCTTGGGTTAAAATAGAACTAAGGCGTTGTAGACGTATTGTTGGTTTAATAACAGGTAATAAATCTTGACGTTCCTGTAATTTAAGGTCAACAACGGAAGCCACAAAATCTGTCAGATGACTCGGTGATACGATTTCTTTAGCCATCGTCAATACTTCATAGGAAATGGCATGATTTAGTTGGGCAAGTTTTTCTAGCACATTGACAATCATCCGCATTTGAGCTTCGATTATTGTCGTATTATCGAGTTCAGACGATTCGTGTAATAGTTCTGCTTGCACAACAGCATAAGGTTTACTTTGTACCCATTGTGTAATCCTCACTCGTTTAATCCCTTCTAATAAAACTATTGTTACATTGTTGGGTATAGGCATGTAACGGATAATTGAAGCCAAAACTCCAAACTCATACACATCATCAGGTTTGGGATTATTTAAAAATGTGCTACGCGGGCTACTGACAATAACACTCATTCCCTTTTGAATCATCATCTTTACAGCCGCTAATTCTTCCTTATGAACAATATGCATGGAAGTAACGATATTAGGAAACAATACCTTCTGCCGCATAACCAGAAGTGGTCTTTCTATCATATCTATCGCGTTGATATTTACCGAATTTGTTTTTCCGATTTCCGATTCCACTTTCATGTTCCTCAATTAAAACTAAGCAAATTTATGCTCAATATACCACAGGGTTGCGAAAAATGACAATTGATGGCACATTGTTTGATTAATTGATTTTTCTTGTTTCCCAACCCAAGACTGTTTTGGGTTGAGAAAACGGTTATCAATTTGGCAAAACAGAACGAAAAGATTATAATACCATGCAGGACAGGCATCTTGCCTGCTTTGACTATTGCTCACAGTCAAAATTACCATGATACATGATGAGTACACAAACATGCGAAAATTTTTTTCTTATGGACCGTTAAGTAAAACCCAACATTATTATGTGCCCCGCACCCAATTGATTGAATTTGGGATAAATCAATTAGTCGGGCATCCTCATGAGGAAGGTGGACATTACATCACCGTTTGGGCTCCACGTCAACGGGGTAAGTCATGGATAATGCAACAGGTATTATGGCAGTTGCAGGAAGATGAGCGGTTTGATGTTGTAAAGTTGAGCCTGCAACATTTAACTGATTTAGCTGATATTAATACGGTCATGAATGTTATTGCCGAAGAAATGACTCAATTTTTAGGATACGAGACTATTCGTGTCAACGACCCACGTGATTTTGCTCGTTTGTTTAGCAAAAGTGTTTTACAAAAACCATTGATATTGATGCTTGATGAGTTTGATTCTTTGCACCCTGAAGCTATAGGGCATGTGGTGCGTGCCTTTCGTAATATTTATAATTTGAGAAGAGACTCATCACTTCCTACTGAACAAAAACCATATCTATTGCATAGTGTAGCATTGATTGGGGTGCGGGCGGTTTTGGGAGTAGATACCATGAGCGGTTCACCTTTCAATGTGCAACGGAGCATGCATATTCCAAATTTGACCTACGAAGAAGTGGATTCTATGTTTCATTGGTATGAGCAAGAGAGTGGACAAACTGTCGAGCAAGATGTGATTGACCGCTTGTTTCATGTCTTGCAAGGGCAACCAGGCTTGACGGGTTGGTTCGGCGAATTGTTGACCGAAACGTATAACAAACATCATCCGACCATTGCTATGAACGACTTTGACTTAGTGTACAAAACGGCAATTCAAGCATTGCCCAATGCCAACATCTTGAATATTGTCAGTAAGGCAAAACAAGACCCGTACCGTGAAACGGTATTGAGTCTTTTTGAAACAGATGAGAAAGTTCCTTTTAAGTATGACAAACCGAATATAGCTTATCTCTATTTGAACGGAGTTATTGATGAAGAAGTAGATAAAGAAAATGAGCGACATGTCAAGTTTCCATGTCAATTTGTCCAAGAACGGTTATTCAATTATTTTTCATCTATGCTTTATCAAAGCATGAATCGTTTGTATGACCCGTTTATGGATTTAGTGCCATACATCACTGAAACTACCTTGAATATCAAGGGCATATTGCAATTGTATGAGCAGTATGTGCATAAAAATGATGATTGGCTTTTCCGCGAAGCTCCACGTCGTAAAACTGATTTTCGTATCATGGAAGCAACCTATCATTTCAATTTGTTCATGTACTTGAGCAAGTTCATACGAAAGCGTGGTGGGCAGGTGATTCCTGAATTTCCAACGGGCAATGGCAAGGTTGATTTGATTATTCAACATGGTGGCAAAATCCATGCCATTGAAGTAAAGAGTTTCAGTGATGCCTACGAATTGAAAAAAGGAATCGGTCAAGCGGCTGAATACGGTAAGCAACTTGGTTTAACTAAAATTGTGCTGGCAACGTTTGTAGAAAATATCCCATCTGATTTTCGGCAAAAGCATGAGGTTATTGAAACGGATGAGGAAACAGGCGTAACTGTGGAGGTTGTTTTTGTGAATGTGATTCAACCGCGATAGTAGACCCCACCCCTAGGGCTGTTCAATGCTAAATAAGATATTGGATTTCGTACCTCAATCTTATCCATGGGGTATTGTTTTTAACAGAATATGTAGAGATTTATGGTATAAATCCTACACGATGATAAGACATGTGTCCCATATTCCT
>NBMH01000021.1 GCA_002084875.1 Anaerolineaceae bacterium 4572_78
TACTTGCCAATTCATTGGTCGTTGTTTCTTCTTTTATGGCCTCTAGTGCCACTTCAAACTTAAACTTTGCTGTATGTCGTTTTCGCTTTTTAGACATTTTTCCTACACAAGTTTTTGATTTCTTTTCATTATATTTCTTACTTAACTTGTGGTCTAGTTTTTGGGGTTCGTTATGTAGCAAATTAATTAATGCCCATACAAAAAAAGAACTTTGGGCAGAAATTGCCTTGATGAGCGATGATGACGAAATCAATTATATCTGGGCTGATATGCCCGTGAAAGCATGTTTGGATGTTTCTGTCCCTAAAATAGCTGTCCCTAAAATTTGGAATATGGGTTTGCAAGGCGAAGACGTTAGATTAGCAATTGTTGATAGCGGTATTGACCCCAATCATCCCGATTTTGTAGGTAGGATTAAATATCGAGGAGTTGCTCCTAAAGCAAGTTTATATATTGCTAAAGTACTGGATGAAGATGGCAACGGTACAATGAGTAGCGTCATGGAGGGCATTGAGTGGGTCGCTAATCAAGGGGTGCAGGTTATTAATTTCTCTTTGGCAGGCTTGGGACCTTCTGATGGTAGCGATGCCTTATCAACTATAAGCAATACTGTTGTTAAAGAGAAAGGGATTGTTGTTATTGTCGCCGCTGGAAATGATGGGTCTGGTGAGAAGACCATTGGCTCTCCTGGAGCAGCAGAATTTGTTATTACCGTTGGGGCAAGCGATGATAATGACAATGTTCCCTCATTTTCATCACGGGGACCAACAGAAGATGGTCGTATCAAACCCGATATTGTCTTGCCAGGTGATGGCATAATCGCCGCTCAAGCAGAAGGGGCAACACGAGGTGTACCAGTTTCAGAAGGGTACATGTCACTTGATGGCACTAGTCAAGCGGCACCACATGTTGCTGGAGCAGTATGTTTGTTTTTGCAAAAAGACAGCACCTTAACACCATCTGTCATCAAAGGGGCATTGGAAGAAACGGCTATAAAATTACCTGCTATACCTAACACTGCTCAAGGGGAAGGGCGAGCTAATATTTACCGGGCACTTCAAAAATTAACCGCTCCAGCAAAGCCTACTGATGATAGTCACATTACAATACCTGATAAAAAAGAAGCACCTGGCTGTTTAGCTTCGCTTTCGGGTTTATTTCACTAGCTTACTGTATGGGGCAAGCAATTAGACAAGAAAGGTTTTCAAAAACCTTTCTTGTCTTGACTGTCAAAGCAAGCTTTGACGCTCCAGTAAAATATTTTCATGAAAATGTTACTTTGTGCCCGTTTTTAGTATAATCCATTCCTACTTAGACCTGCTTTTGCAAGCCCACCGATGCCGTTATGCTGGTGGGTAGTTGACTACTTCTGCTCCATTGGTAGCACGGCAAAGATAAGTTTTAGGGATAAGTCCAGTTGAGATTCGATAGCATGCCGCCATGTTTTTGGCAAATTGGCGGGCGACATTGGCTTGAACAAGAGCAATTGCACAACCCCCAAACCCACCTCCTGTCATTTTGGCTCCGTAGCACCCTTCTTGTTTCCTGGCACAATCTACCATGATATTTAACTCATCAACAGTTACTTCAAAATCATCACGCAGACTGTCATGAGACTCGTTCATTAATTGACCAAGTGTTTTAGCATCGCTGTTTTTCATGGCTTCAACAGCCTGTAAGGTGCGGGCATTTTCAGTAATCACATGCTTTGCTCGACGGGCTGTTAATTCATCTAACTGATGAACTTTGGTTTCAAACTCCTCAAGACTCACATCTCGCAAAGCAGGAACATCGAACAATTTAGCCGCGGCTTCACATTGAAGTCGTCTTTCATTGTAGGCTGAAGTGACTAAACCACGCCGTTTGGTGGTATCTAAAACAACAATAGTTGTATCTGGCGGAAGTGGGATGGCTTGTGTTTCTAATGAACGACAATCAATCAGCAAAGCATGATTTTCAACCCCTATGGCTGATATAAGTTGATCCATAATACCACAACTCAACCCAATCCATTTGTTTTCAGCTTGTTGAGCAAGTTTTGCTATTTCAGTACCATCCCATTCAAAACCAGAAACCTCACTAAAAGCTTTGGCAGTGGCTAATTCTAAGGCTGCCGAAGATGAAAGCCCAGCTCCAATTGGAATATCACCGCCGATAAATCCGTTCCAGCCTTTCAGTTCATATTCCGCATTTTGTAATGCCCATGTCATGCCTTTTATATATTCACCCCAACGAACACCTCTATGGTTCAATTTTTTCTGCAATGAAAATTTGACCCGTTCACTTCGGTTTAGGGAATAGGTAATGACCTTTTCATCATCGCGGGGACAAAGAGCAATCCATGTCGAGCGGTTGATTGCCATTGGTAAGACAAAGCCATCATTATAATCGGTATGTTCGCCAATCAGGTTGACTCGTCCAGGAGCACGCACAATTAATGTAGGGTGACTGTGAAATCGTACTCTGAATTGTTTAGTTATTTTTTTGGTAAGATGCATAATTCTCCTTGCAGGAGTCCGCGAATTTAAGATTATGTGGTTAAGACAAGAAAAGTTTTAAACCCTTTCTTTTCTGGTATCACCCCTAGACTCCTGAATATTCACTAATTAAATCTGGTAAATATAATACATGACGGTGAGGTAACGGTAGTATTTTATATGTCCACATTGCCCAATACGGCACCACCACAAGCCAATCATCATTTGCAATAACGACGGTGAGGGTATTCTATTCGATTAAAGTTCATTTTTCTAGTATACGCTAGTTCAGCAAAATAGCAAGCCCCCCACTTCTAGTGGGGGGTTGTTGACAAACTGCTTACGCCGACATGAAAGAAATGCAGAGGAATTACCAAAAAATTGGATTGCATTTTCCATAATAATGTTAGCCGTACAGCATCTTGATCTTTTGGGCGGTGCCTCGAATGGAGAGCATAGCCAATCCCAATTTTGCATAATACGGCAGGACGACCACCAAAATGATATATCGTCCCGCAGAAACAACGATGGTAGTCCGTTGTGAGCCTTCAATAAGGACACGTCCAATGACACCTTGTTCAAGTTGTTTATTGACTTCTTCTGCCATGTCCAGAATACGAGCGGCCGCCACAGCATAAGCCTCCTCTTGTCGTTCTGTGGCATGTATTTTGACGGAAGCAATACTCAAGCCCTCATCATTTGCTGCGACTGCGATTAGAGCTTCAGGTGTTCTCAAGGCAAACTCTTCTAGATATTGTTGTAATTTTTCTGCTTTGTTATCTCGATTAGACATTACTTCTATCACCTCCTAAAACATCTCCAATAACTAATGCGGAACGCCTTAATGAGTACAAGGATAAGCCCATTTTAGCATCATTACGAACCATTAAAGCGACCGCGGCTCGTTTGCTAGCAGGGACAACTAACATGGCACCAGTTTCTCCTTCTAAAAGAAGCCGTTGCAAATCTCCCTGTGCCAATCGAGCTAGGGTACGTTCCCCCAATGCAATTAAGGTGGCAGCCATAGCCGCGACTTGAGGGCTGTTTGTAGCACCCTCCTCATCCTCGTCATCCACTGCAACATCAGAAGGAGGGGCATAAGATGCGACAACAAATCCTTCGATGCTAACGATAACTGCCCCTTGAACACTATCCAAGGAATGACACAGCTTTTCTAATTCTTGTTCTAATAATTCAGTTCGATAGACTATTACAGCCATTGTATCTCCACAATAGGTAGGTGCGGTTTCCCCGCCACACTTAATAATGAGTTATTTAATAACTATTGGTATATAAATTTTATCACTTAAAACGACAACTGTCACGTCTATGTATCTGAAACGGTCATTTGGAATATCTTTTTGGATAAAGATAATCATTGCATGTAATTTTTTTGTTTCCAAAAGGGGAGAACCATGATGTGTGTTACTAAAAATTGCCGTGATTGTGGATGGCGTTGTTCCTGTAAATGCACTTAAAGTCATCCATGGCAAATTTGGAACCGTAACAGATTTTTCATCTGTTTTATATTCAACACCATGCGGCGTAATAGATAATGACAAATTTGGGTTTTGTTCAAAATCCCTTTTGAACGATTGTACTAAGTAATCGGGAATAATGGCTGCTCCCCATTTTAAGGAAGTACCTGTTTCTTTCTCACCATGTACAAAAACTGTTTGTGATGGTACCGTTTCAGATACCCCTACTCGACGTCCAATCGTTACTGGTGAAACTGCATAAGGTTCTGCGGTCTCCATTTGAAAATGAACACCTAAATCTCCGACAGCTAATGCCCCATTAAAACTACCTCCAATATCCAAACAATTGTCTTCTTGTGAACAATCTAAATATGAACTGTCGCCTCCCACACCAGCTTGTGGTTTCAAGAAGACTCGAATTAAATTCTCTTTGATAATAACCGCTTCTTTGTAACCTTGAGAGTCATCATCGTCGCTATCCAAATTTCCTGCTGCCAAATTTAGCCAACCTGTCCCAAGTCCAGAGGTAGTTGCCCAGATAATACTTCCTATTTTGCCGAATTGAAGGCTGACTCCTTTATCAACATTTCGTAGCATGACAACTTGGTCATCATCATCATTTCGGAAATCTGCGGTAGCCACAAATTCAAATTGAGTTACATCTAAAGACCCATCATCATCTATAGGTTCATCCCAGCCCCACACATCAACAATATCATTACCATCCCATTGTTGAGCAATAGTATGATTATCGCCTTCATCATCGTCTGCACGTAGAGCGACCCATTCTGTTTTGCCATTGTCTTTCACAAAATTACCAGAGGCAATATCAAACCACCGCCTTGAGGATATTTTGCTGGCATTGTTTTCATCATCAAGTAACTGACTAGGGTCATGTCCTTTGCGAAGCTCAAACCAACTTCGATTATTAGGTAGATAGCCACCATACCAATCAATCAAGGCAAAATCATCATCATCATCACCATCATAGTCTCCAATGGCAAACTCCTGCCAATTTGTAGACTCAAACAAAACATCTTGCACTGGCTTTGTATGGGGCATATTATAAATGATGAGGCGACTTTGCGTTTCTTCTACAGAAAGCATGACTGCAATATCAATTTGCCCATCGCCACCAACAAAATGCCCCGTACCTACCTTTGTAAATGAACCATCATTACTGGTATACGTGGTTTCAAATCGATAAAGTTCTGAACCAATTTTTTGTGGGTCATACACTTTAATCCTGTTCTGCCCTACAGCAATAATTTCCTTGTCTCCATCACCATTCAAATCGGCTACAGCGACATCCACCCATCCTGTTTGGGACGATTGAAAAACTAATTCACCATCATAATCATAAACATAAACTCGACCATCCGTGCCAACAACAACAATCTCCTCAATACCATCTACATCTTCAGAAGGGAAATTGGCTTCGGCATGCATATAATGAAATTTACTAAATAAAATAGACCAACAAAAAACAAACACACAGATTATTAAATAATTATTTTTCATACATTCATCACCATGTAACCACAATTTTTAATTGTGGTTACGTTAGATAAACAAAATTAACATAATTTATAATTACAAGTATACTAAATTTTTTCATTACTGGCAAAAAAGAGGAGTTTGCATGATTAAATGCAAAAAATAGGTGAACAATATTGTAATTTCAATGTAACTTATGATTTGTTACCGTATCGTCTTGATAAAGTCAGGAATCCGTAGCCTAGTAGTCATAAAATACGATTACACAACTCAATCATTACGAAAAAACACAAAAAGAATGATATTTTGTATAGCTTGTGTATTTGTAGCACCTGAAAATATAGCAAAATCTATAAGTTTATGCAATTTTCTTTGATTGCCTGATTAAAACGAGCAAAAAAACGTATTAAAAATGCAAGCTAGGTTAATTAAAAACGAAATAGATAGTTGCCAAAATTACAAAAAACACTTAAAATACATTCGTTTTATAATAATCAGAGTTTGTATGGTGCCTAGAAATTTTTAATCAAATTACATCTGATTGTTGTTTCTAAAAAATCAAGGAGGATTTATTTACAGTGGCAGAAGAACTGCAAATTGAACATACTAGTGAATTTTATAAACCATCACAAAGCGTTATTGAACAAGCCAATGTGAAGGAATATGATGAACAGTACAAACGTTCCATTGAGGATCCACAAGCTTATTGGGCTGAACAAGCCGAAGAATTAGAGTGGTATAAGAAATGGGACAAGGTGTTGGATGATAGCAACCCACCATTTTACAAATGGTTTACGGGTGGTAAGATTAATATCATTCATAACGCCATAGACCGTCATTTGACTACAGAACGAAAAAACAAATTAGCTATTATCTGGGAAGGTGAGCCTGGCGATGTACGCACATTTACCTACCATGCCCTTAATCGTGAAGTGAGTGAAATGGCAAATATTTTGAAGGCAATGGGCGTGAAGAAAGGGGATATTGTTACCATTTACATGCCCCAAATTCCTGAACTGCTTTTCTCAATGTTAGCCTGTGCAAAAATCGGTGCAGCTCACAGCGTAGTTTACGGTGGATTTAGTGTGGAAGCACTGCATGACCGCATTGATGATGCTCGCAGTCGAGTTTTACTTACCGCAGATGGTGGCTACCGACGCGGCAAAGCAACCCGCCTCAAAGAAATTGCCAATGGGGCAATGAAACGCTCCCCAACAATTGAAGTATGTATTACCGTGAAACGTACAGGTGGAGACGTTAAAATGGTTGAGGGACGTGACTTCTGGTATCATGATCTCAAGGAAATGCCTTTTGCAAAAGGCAAGTGTGAAACAGAAGTGATGGATGCTGAAGATATGCTTTTCATTCTCTACACCTCTGGCACGACTGGCAAGCCAAAAGGTGTTGTTCATACCCATGGTGGTTATGCCGTTTATACTGCAACTACCCTTAAGTCCGTATTCGACCTTAAGGATACCGACCGCTGGTGGTGTGCGGCTGACCCTGGCTGGATTACTGGTCACAGCTACATTGTTTATTCACCATTCATCAATGGTGCTACCGTCATGTTGTATGAAGGAGCTCCTGCCCATCCATTCCCCGACCGCTGGTGGGGCATGATAGAAAAGTATGGTGTCACTGTTCTCTACACTTCGCCGACAGCTATACGTGGTCTCATGCGTTTCGGTTCAGATTGGCCAGGACGACATGATTTGAGTAGCTTACGCCTGTTGGGAAGTGTGGGTGAACCAATTAACCCTGAAGCTTGGAGATGGTATTATGAAGTCATTGGTAATAAGAACTGCCCCATCATGGATACATGGTGGCAAACAGAAACAGGTGGGTTCATGATTACCCCGTTGCCCATTACCCCACTCAAGCCTGGTTCAGCAACAAAACCATTCTTTGGTATTGATACAGCTGTGGTTGATGAAGTAGGAGAACAAGTTAAACCTGGTGAGGAAGGATATCTAGTCGTTAAGGCTCCGTGGCCTGGAATGCTTCGCACCATTCATGGCGACCCAGACCGCTACAAGGAACAGTACTGGAGTGCATATCCCGATAAAATGTGGTATCATGTTGGTGACGCGGCTCGGATTGATAAAGATGGCTATAGCTGGATTATCGGCAGAGTTGACGATGTGCTGAAAGTCAGTGGTTATCGTCTTGGGACTGCCGAAGTTGAAAGTGCTTTAGTCAGTCATCCTGATGTGGCTGAATCAGCCGTGGTTGGTCTCCCTCATGAATTGAAGGGGAACGCCATTCATGCCTATGCTATTTTACGAGCAGGTCTACAAGGCAGTGATGCCCTGGCTAAAGAATTACGAACGCATGTCCGCAAGGAAATGGGTCCGATTGCAATGCCTGAAAGTATCACCTTTGTTGAAGAACTTCCCAAAACGCGAAGTGGTAAGATTATGCGACGTGTTTTGCGAGCAAAAGCACTCGGTCAAGACGTTGGTGATGTTTCAACATTAGAAACATAATTCTAATTTGGATTTAGTGTTTTACGTTTTTAATAAGGCGAGTCCCCGTTGAAACGGGGACTCGATTATGTTTTGTAGTACAGACATCTTGTCTGTACTGTTTTACAATGATTAGGAGATTATACAATTAATGAAAAGTGAATTAAGAGAAGTTATTATACAAGATACACTGGCAAATCCTGCTCCACTTGGACTGCTCGGATTTGGCATGACAACCGTTCTCTTGAATCTGCACAACGCAGGATTATTTGGTCTCGGTAGTATGATACTGGCAATGGGCTTGTTTTATGGTGGTATAGCCCAAATTATTGCAGGTATCATGGAATGGAAAAAGAACAATGTATTTGGCACCACCGCATTTACGTCGTATGGACTTTTCTGGCTCACCTTGGTGTGGTTACTTGTAGCACCGAAAAACTTGGAGGGAGTTAATGCCGCATCAAATTCTGCCATGATTGCTTACTTTATTATGTGGGGCATATTCACATCTGTGATGTTTATAGCAACATTAAAACTTAACAAAGCACTACAGTTTGTGTTTGCTTCATTGGCATTGTTATTTTTCTTGTTAGCCATTCGGGATATAACAGGAAGTGCCTTTATAGGAACAATTACTGGTATTGAAGGTGTTATCTGTGGAGTGTCAGCAATCTATACTGGTTTAGCTCAAGTTCTGAACGAAGTGTATGGCAAAACAATTGCACCGCTAGGATAACACACGTACGTAGTATGGATTTCTAGTCTGTATATTTAGGATAAGATGTCCGATGCACGAGATTAGGAAATAAGCCGAGTTTGTTTAAAGAACTCGGCTTATTAATTTTAAATTGAATTCTAAGTGTTTTATTGGTAAAATTAACAACTTATGTTAAAATAGATGGAATTCAGATTAATTTACACCATGATGAGGTGAAGGATGATACACAACAATTCAACTCGATTCTTTTTATTTTTTTTGCTGATAAGTTTACTTGTCGGATGTACTGATTATTTTGAACAAGAAGTACCAACCCCGATTCCTACTGTAGTTGTAGATACGACAGTTAGGCAAGTTTCGGCTGAAGGGTTTATCATGCCCGTGCGAGATACCAACATTTCGTTTGAAGTTGGGGGACGTTTAACAAAAGTAATGTTTGCCGAGGGTGACCATGTTAAAGCAGGTGATGTCGTAGCCTATTTAGATGATAGCGACCAAAAACTTGCTCTTCTTGAATCAGAAAATAATCTGAACATTGCCCAAGCAAGTTTGGCTGAAGTTAAATTAGGTGCTACGGCTGAAGAGATTATGGAAGCTGAAATTGCAGTTAAACAAGCACAAGCAAGACTGACAAGTTTATTAGCGGCTCCAACTTATGGTGAAATTGCCGAAGCTAAGGCTATGATAAATACACAAAAGAAGATTTTGGAACAAGCATTAGCTGGTCCCCGCCCAGAGAGTTTGACCATTGCTGAATCCACTTTGGAACAGGCACAGGCAAATTTACGCTTGGCTCAATACCAATATGACCAAGTTGCTTATCATAATGACTCTCTAGCCGTTGAAGAAGTGGTAATTGCTTTTCAAAAAGCGACTCTAGCCTACCAAAATGCTGAAGCAAATTATAACGTTGCCATAGCAGGTGCTAGACCTGAACAGATAGCAGTTTTAGAGGCTCAAATATCGGAAGCTGAAACCGCACTAGCAAGGGTATTGGCACAGGCTACTCCTGAAGAAATCAGCCAATGCCAAGCAGAAATCGAATTAGCAAAAGCTACACTTAATCTTGTGAAAGCCGATATTCCACCAGAACCCATTGCCGTTGTAGCAGCAGGTATCGCAGAGGCACAAGTGGCTATTACAAAAGCTGAACATGATTTGACCAAACGTGTAGTAGTTGCTCCGTTTGATGGGGTGATAATTGATGTACCCACAGATGACGGGCAGTTTGTTGCCCCTGGTCAAGCAATCATGGTCTTAGCTGAAATTATAGAATGGCATGTCGAAACAGATGATTTGACCGAGTTGGATATTGTCCATGTGCGAGAGGGACAATCGGTCAAAATCATGGTCGACTCATTACCTAACGCTGACCTTGAAGGAACAGTAACGCGTGTCAAGCCAGTAGCAGAAGTGAAAGCAGGTGATGTGACCTACACGGTTGAAATTGATTTTACAGGTGATGGTAGCACAGATAGTCGCTTGCGTTGGGGTATGACGGTTTTTGTTGAGATTGATGTGGAAAAATAAAGGTTACATTGCTTTTACTTCTGCATGCCATAGCTAAAACTATCGCACTCCGCGATTTTACTTCAATTCCCAAAAAACCATGTTTTTTTGACCTGTTGAAAAAAATAGAGTATAATAACCACTAATTATTTTTAAGAAAATAGGAAGGATAAAAACATGGAATGTCCTGATTTAACATTTATACCTACTAAAGTACAAGAATATATCAAATATTTAGAAAGGGAAATTGAGCAATCAAAAGTCAAAAAACATCCCACAAAAATAAAAAAGCGAAAAGCTGAACCTGATATTCCCAAAGAACCAGCAGAATTGAGCGAACCCCCTACAACGTTTAATCTCATTTCAATAAGTACTTTGGGATATATTAAACGTAGTCACCGCCATCTTTACCAACGACAACGGCGGGGAGGAATTGGCATGTTTGATATAGAGATTTCTCAAAATGACCAACCTCATTTACTGGTAATTGCTGATGAAGATGATACTCTTATGTTTATCACCTCAAAAGCTCGTACGTTTTGTTTGGCAGTAAATGAATTACCTGAGTCACTTATCCGAAGCAAGGGACAACTGTTATCTAATTGGATACCATTGCATGATGATGAACAGGTCACTGCTGTATTTGTCCAGAAAGATAAAGGTTACATTACCATCTTGACCGATAGAGGGCATTTGCGGCGTTATGTGTATAATCATTTCAGGAAAAATTTCATGGCTGGTCGGGTCATAATAGAAATAGAACAACTTGGCAATCCTGTTTCTGCCTGCTGGACAGAAGAAAACAACGAGTTTTTCATTGCTACTCGGCAAGGCAAAGGCATTCGCTTTGCAGAAAATTTAGTCCCCATGCGTGGCTGTTTGGGAATCCGCTTGGCTAAAGACGATGAGGCAGTTGCACTGACACCTACAACAGAAGATAGTGGCATTTTCATGATGACCGCCAATGGTAAAGGAACAGTACGTTCAATGTCAGGCTTCAGTGCTAATAAATCACCAGGCTCAGGTGGCAAAGTTGCTATGAAAACTGATAATTTAATTGGGGCAGTTTGGGTAAATGATGGCGATGATCTTTTTGCCATTTCTAAATCAGGTAGGATTATACGTTTTCAAGCAGATGATGTGCCAACCAAAAAAGGAGCTGTGCAAGGTGTAAATTGTATGGTTTTACGTGATGACCAAGTATCTGCCATTATAAAATGTGATGTTGACTCTATGTAGATGTAGGGGCAGTGTTTTGTCCCTACTGGAGCGTCAAGCCAATGTTTGACGCTCCAATACATATTTAATATTAAAAAGGAGTATAACATTGAAGCTATCCGTAATCATTCCTGTGTATAACGAAATAACAACGCTGTCCGAAATTTTACATCGGGTTCAAATCGTTTCGATTCGAGTACCAGCTGGATACAATGAAAATGCCAAGATTATGGAGATAGAAAAAGAAATTATCGTTGTGGATGATGGTTCTACCGACGGCTCACGGGAGATTATTGAAGAAGTCAGTAAAAATGGAGGTATTATTCCGTTTTATCATGAGCATAATCAAGGCAAAGGAGCCGCTGTTCGCACTGGATTCTCAAAGGCAAGTGGTGATTTTTTCGTTATCCAAGATGCCGATTTAGAATATGACCCACGTGAGTATGCTATTTTATTACAACCGCTTTTAGAAAATAAAACACATGTGGTATATGGTTCACGCTTTCGCGGCGGTCCCACCAAGACCATGTTCTTTACCCACATGATTGGCAACAAGTTTTTAACATTGGTAACAAACATTTTATACGACACCATCATTTCTGATATGGAAACATGCTACAAATGTTTTCGGGCAGATATTATTCGCAATATTCCACTTCATGCTCGTGGCTTTGAATTTGAACCTGAAATTACAGCCAAAATATTAAAACGAGGCTATCGCATTTATGAAGTTCCCATCTCATACAACGGTCGAGAATTTAATGAAGGGAAAAAAATCCGTCCATTCAAAGATGGCTTGACAGCATTATGGACACTAATTAAATACCGCTTTCATGACTAATCCACGTAGAACAGGCATTCTGCCCGTTCATGCATGGACAAGATGTCCGTATTACTTTGAACAATTAAGTCTGGTAGTTATCATTTGTCTTGGTGTTTTGTTACCTGTAGCACTTTTACCTAGCCGACCTTTTCATCATGATGAAGCCGTTTATGCTTACTGGGCATTGCTTATCAGCAGTGGCACAGATGTGGGACTGGACACAGTGCCGCTTGATAAACCACCTTTTTTTATTTATACGGTAGCCTTATTTTTTTATACATTCGGCACATCAAGCACCATAGCTCGTTTGCCTTCCTTACTAGCTACTGGCATAACTATTGGGCTGACATTTAAACTGGCTAAAATATTGTATGATGCATCAACAGGATTAATCGCAAGTCTGATAGTAGCGATTTCGCCCTTTTCGATTCTATTTGCCCCGACTGCCTTAACAGACCCCATGATGGTCATGTTTGTTTTGTTGGCAAGTGTCATGGCTAGTCAGAAACTACCTATTTTGTCAGGATTAGCTTTAGGCTTGGCAATCGCAACAAAACAGCAAGGATTATTTTTTTTGCCTTTGGTGCTGGCGTTATTTTTTATACCCACACGAATCAATGGACAAACAAGAGAGGTTTTTAAAAATCTCTCTTGTCTTGACTATAAAAGCTTAAGTTTTTGGACTCTATTGCTACGATTTTTATCGGTTCTAGCTATTAGCGTACTCATCCCAATAATATGGGATTTGACCCGTTCGTATCAATCAAGTTTTTTGGGGCAAAGTTCAGCTAGTTATGGCGGAATACAATTTGACCCTATCAGTTTTGTACCGCGTTTAGCGGGGTTCGGACATTTACTCGAACTGATGACTGCTAGCTCATTATTAAACTTGATATTTATCATCGGTTTGCCAATTTTACTAATGAGAGGTATTTTATTTGATTGGTTACTTACAGGATTTAGCATGGGATTTCTGACATTGCACAGTCTTTTCACCTTTCAGATTTGGGACCGTTATTTGCTTGGTATGTTGCCGATATTGGGTTTATTGTTTGCTCGAATTTTGCTATTGGCATGCAGGGCAACAGACAAGAAAGGTTTTCGAAAACCTTTCTTGTCTAAATTCATTTTTGTTGTTATCATTTTTATATTCATCATCAGTCAGATGATTATACCAATTCGCACTGCATTGCATGGCGGATATCAGATAGGTGGTGATTTAGGGGCATACTATGGCACAGAGGAAATAGCCGCTTATTTGCGGGGAAATGTGAGAGCAAATGTTACATTATATCATTATTGGTTGGGAAATCATTGGCGATTTTTTCTGTTCGATTTTCCTTACGATTTACGCCATTGGGAAACTGTGGCTGATTTAGTAGAAAAAGCCGATACAAACCGTCATGGTGAGCAGTACATTGCTTTCCCGTCATGGCAATCAACTACCAATGTTGAACTGGCTTTGTCGAATGTTAATTTGATTTTAAGACCTATCATGGGGACAACACGTCCTGACGGCACGCCTGCTATTTATATTTATAGGATTATTCGACATGACAAATAGCCTTAAATCTATCATACCTATTATCATACTTGCTTTATTGACCGTTGGTTTCTACTGGAAGATTTTGCTAACCAATTTAATTTTAATTGGTACGGATATTTTCCTGTATTTTTATCCCTATAAAGCGTATGCTAGTCAAGCATTACTATCGGGGCGGTTGCCATTGTGGAATCCGCATATTTTCATGGGGGTTCCCTTTTTAGCAAATAGCCAAGTCGGTTTACTTTATCCACTAAACTGGCTCTTTTTGTGGGCAGAGCCGCCAAAACAAATCGCTTATAGCATTGCTTTACATGTTTGGATTGCTGGCATGGGAGCATATCTTTTTGCTAAATATCGGCTTAAACTTGATACTCTTTCTGCGTTTATAGGTGGAGTAATATTTGCCTTTAGCGGTTTTCTTGGGGCTCAAGTCGAACACATTAATCAATTGCAGGTGTCGGCATGGTTGCCATGGATTTTTTTTATTTCCAGCAAAGCAAGAAATTATGAATTTTCACTTGCACGAGGTAATGGTCAAACAAGAAAGGTTTTTGAAAACCTTTCTTGTCTTGGCTATCATCGTAAGATTGCCATGCTTGGTTTGATTATTGCCCTAATGCTGTTAGCAGGACATACACAATCTGTTTATATTTCTATGTTCGGATTGGGAATTTACATTTTAGGGCATGTGATTTTAAGCGGTTTACCGTTGAAAAATGTGGTAATGGTCAGACAAGAAAGATTTTCGAAAACCTTTCTTGTCTTGGCTACCATGCTACCCAAATTCATATTCCCATTCATGCCACTAATTTTTGCTATCATGCTGGCACTTCTCATAAGTGCGGGACAGTTACTGCCCACTATCGAATTAGCAGGTCATTCAATCCGAAGTGGCGGACTGACATATAATGAGGTCGTCGCTTTTAGTTTGAATCCGCTAAAGAGTTGGCTTACATTTCTACCTCCTTATGGCATTGATTTAGAAAAACATTTAGGAGCCGCTTTCAGTGAATTTATCGCCTACATCGGCATGATACCACTTATTTTGGTCATGGTAGGTTTGTGGAATACACTTAAAAAAAATGGTAATTCATCGTTACGAGTTCGTCGGTTGAGCATGATATTTGTCGGCGGGGTAGGATTTATTTTGGCGTTTGGTTTATTCACTGGTCCCATTTACGCAGTTTTATATCGTTTTGTGCCAGGCTTTGATTTATTTCGTGTACCTGCTCGCTGGTTATTACTTTATACTTTTTCAGTAGCGATGATGTCCGCCGTTGGTTTTCAATGGATTTGTTATCAAAGATTTGCCATGCTGAAGAAACATAACCGCCCTTATCATTTTTGAACTTTTCATGGCATCTCAAGCATTACGTTATAATCATCCCACCGCACCAGAGGCTTATGATTTTTTACGTCCAGGCTTATGATTTTTTACGTCCTTCCATTGTTCAACTGCAAGCAATTCAAAAACCAACTGACCGATTTTTATCGCTATCAGGAATACGCTATGACCCAGGCGACTTAAGCGAAATACATAATATTTATGATGACCAACTCTCCGAAAGAGCTGTTTATGATTACATCGTTTCCGTTAAGCAAAAAGAGGTGTTAGCATTTAACCTGCCCATGATTTACAACTTAAATGCAGATGTGTGGATAAATCACATTTTTTATGATTTGCAATTTCCTGCTAAGCTAACTCCAAAAATGCCTGAAATTAGCACAACAAATATCCCGCCATTGCCAGCGACAGCAATTGGAGTCATTTTTAAAACGAGTGAGTCAGGCAATATCGGTAAAGTCATTGTTCACTATGAAAACGAGGTTATTCATTTAAACATCATCACTAATCCAGAAAACATGTGGATAGACAATTACATAAACGTTTTAGAAGGGTTATCGGGGGAACCAATTAAACAAATTAGCATTCATGTAAATAAATCCGTGATAATAAAAGGTATAAGCCTAATTCACCAACCAAGTATAACCAGTCGTTCTGTCATTTTATCAACAGAGGGAGATTATCAGGTAGTGCATGACGGTGATATTAAACTGTACGAAAATCGACAGGTTTATCCTCGTGCTTTTATTGTCCATAAAACTGAAATTGTGCCGAACATCGAAACTGCTATTACAACCATGAAAAAATCGTCGGACGCACTCAACAAAACCATTCACGTAGCAGACGAAGGTGAATCTATTGGCATTATTTCACGAGGCAAATTCGACAAGTTTTAACGGATACCTATTATCCTGGGTGGCATGCTTTTGCCGATGGTACCGAAATCCCTATTTCAGAAGTGGACATCATGTTTCGGAGTATTCCATTGGCAAGCGGAGAGCATAAGATTGTTTTTGTTTATCGTCCCAAATCGGTATATTGGGGCATGGGATTGAGTATTCTGGGGATGTTATTATTTGTCGGATTGATGTTAAAAAGAAAAATCCTCCACCTAACCCTCCCCAATATGGACAGGTAACAAGAAGCCACCATTCTCTCACATACTAAAAACGGGCATAAAATAGGGCTGTGCCGCACATGGAGCGAAAAAGCTTGCTTTTTCATGTCAAAGCAAGCTTTGAACATCCCTATGTAGTTGACGGTTCCACTTTTCTTGCTAATGCCATATTGCGATAGGCTTCAGATAATGACGTACCAAATGCGGTAAAACACCGATGCCTATCATATTCTTCAATGGATTTCCGAATGGTCAAAGCACAGGTTCTGGCATTCTGGATAATTTCCAACTCTGTTGGATCATGTTCTTGTGCATTAAGCCACTCGACAAACCCATGCAAAACAGGGTCCAGATTGTAAAGGTGCCATGGAAAATTCTTCTTGGTCATGATTATCATGTTACTAACAAACGTTTCAATCATTCGGGAATAGCCCCAACATTGAATCATTCCGTCTGCTGTACATCTCTGAGATGCCAACTGTATCAGATAATTAACATGGGCAAGAAATCGAGGATCAGCATCTTCCCATGTATCCAAATAAATGGTATCAAATGACTTTTCGGTATCGTGCAAATACTTCTCAATTGTGCCTTCGATGATAGTTGTTTTTTTGGCATGCTCTGGGTTCGTATGGAGCCATGCTTGAGTGACGAAATCAATTATATCAGTATCGCGTTCGATAATTGTAAATGATTCTACGGGACGGTTCAACGCCAAGGCAAATTGAGGATAGACAGCTAAGCCTAACCCTCCAACTAAAACATTGCCTTTGGCGAGCTTTGCCGCATTAAACATGGTGCATCGTTCTTCGCCCATATCACTCATCCAAGCTTTTGGAGGGAACATGTAATCAAAAGCAACATGACCAGCTGGCAATTCATTCCCATGTTCATCCGTTGCTCGATAAAACTGAGCCATATCTGAATGTTTCAGAACAGTAGTTATTTCACGAAACGTATCGTAGACATGGTAGTGTTCGAAAATAGTCTCGTGACAAGTGACATGCTTTTTTATCCAGACATGATCACTACGTGATGTAGAATCGGGAAGGACAATCGGTGTCTCCAGTGCTTGGACATCAAAGACATCATCTCGCCATGTTGGGTCAAAATGTGTTATAGACATAGTAGTACCTGTTCCTTTTCTATATTGTGTTCGTATGACAAGGTATGGAACTCCAAAAAAAGTGATTATAACATCATACCACACAGCAAATAATTTGGCAATTTATGGTGGTGTTTTTGGTTTGGTATGGTCGGATGTGAGGAGTAGTTCCAATTTTCAACTTCTAACTACTATTTTTCAACTTCTACTCGGCTGTGTTATAATACTAGGAATGGCGAAGTACATGTAACCGTTCACCCCCACCCCTAACCCATCCCCCACAGGGATCCCCCACAGGGAGAGGGGAATTTTACTTCCCTTCCCCTACGAGGAGAAGGGGCTGGGGGTTGTGGTCTACTAACAAGAAGGGGAGTGAATAATTGGACACTACTTATTATCAACGGTTTCCCTACCGCACAACAACGGAACATGGCAGATAATGAAACTCACCCTACATGCGAATTAAAGGATGTGAAAAAATGGCTGTAAAAACTTTAATACCAACAAAGAAATTTACAAAAGTTGATAATACTGATAACCGTGCTAATTTGAACGGCGATGTTATTCTTGACTTTGGCTTGGATTTTGATTTTGATACAACAATTTATCCCGAAAGTGATGGTAAACCAATGGCTGATAACACCAAACAATTTCGTTTAATCACTATGATAAAAGAAGGACTTGAATCACAATATATCGACGATCCTGATGTTTTTATTGCTGGCGATTTATTGTGGTATGCCATCAAAGGGGATAATGGTAATCGTAAAGCACCTGATGCTATGGTAGTTTTTGGTCGTCCAAAAGGAGACCGTGGTTCTTATAAGCAATGGTTAGAAGATAACATCCCACCTCAAGTCGTTTTTGAGATTATATCACCCTCAAACAGCAAAAAAGAAATGAAGGAAAAACTTGATTTCTATGAACTGAATGGTGTGAATGAGTGTTATTACTATGACTCATATAGTGGCGAGTTAAAAGGCTGGTTACTAAAGACATGGCAATTTGTTCCTATCAAACGGATGCAAGGTTGGATAAGTCCACAATTAGGGATACGTTTTGAAATGGAGGGTAAAGATTTGGTGTTGTATCATCCTAGTGGAGAACGCTTCAAGACCTTGTATGAAATGAGAGAGGAACGAGATAAGGAAAGAGAACGTGCTGACCGAGCCGAAGCTAAAATGAAACTATACGAGGAGAAATTAAAAACTCTTGGCTTGTTATAAAATCGTAGGTGCGGTCTACGCAAATTTAGGGGTTCACTTCACCAGAGACATTTTATCATGAATATAATCATGATTGCGGGCAAATATTTCTGTTTTTATTCTTTATTAGTTATGATTTAATCACTATCGAAAACTATTATGCAAACAACAACAAAAGCACAACTTACAGAAGGACCGATTATAAAAACATTGGTCAGACTAACCATTCCCATGATTATTGGCATTCTTGGCATGGTTATTTTTAATTTAGTAGATACCTTGTTTGTGGGACAACTTGGCACCAATGAACTGGCAGCTATCAGCTTCACATTTCCAGTAGTGATGGTTATTGGGAGTATTTCTATGGGGCTTGGCGTAGGTGTTTCGGCTGTTATTTCACGAGCAATTGGAGAAGGTAATCATCACAGTGTACAACGATTAACCACGGATAGCTTATCATTAGGTGCACTTATCGTCGTTAGTATAGTGGCAGTAGGCTTATCGACAATTGAACCTACTTTCCGCATGTTGGGGGCAGAACCTGAAGTTATGCCGCTTATCAAAGAGTACATGCTAATTTGGTATATGGGTGCTACATTCATTGTCGTACCTATGATTGGAAACAGTGCCATCCGAGCAACTGGTGATACGAAAACGCCGAGTGCTATCATGGTTGTGGCATTCATTACTAATATTATCCTTGACCCATTACTTATTTTTGGAATTGGTCCATTTCCACGTTGGGGATTGATGGGGGCGGCTGTGGCTACGGTAACTGCCCGATTTGTAATATTTCTTCTTTCAATGTGGGTTTTATACTTCCGTGAAAATATGATTACTTTCCAAGTACCAACATTTCAAGAAGGATTATCTTCATGGAAAAAAGTCTTATACATTGGTGTACCAGCTGCGGGTACAAATCTGATTATGCCAGTGGGAATGGGAATAATCACCAGTTTGGTATCTGTTTATGGCAATCCCGCTGTAGCAGCTTTAGGGGTGGTAACACGAGTAGAAATGTTTGCCTTAACAATGTTGATGGCACTTGGTTCTGTATTAGCTCCATTTGTGGGACAAAATTTGGGAGCAGGCAAAAAAGAACGTATTGTACTAGCAGTCAAATACAGTCAACAATTTGCTATGGCATGGGGAGGATTGATGTTTATTCTGTTGCTTGTTCTTGCTCGCCCAATTGCAAGCATGTTTAACGACAATCCTGAAGTGATTGCAAATATCATTTTGTATCTTTCGCTTGTACCAATCAGTTATGGGTTGCTAAGTGTTTTATATCTTTCAAATAATGTCTTGAATGTTTTAAACAAACCACTCCATGCAGCAGTATTGATGATTATGCGCATGCTTGTTCTTTATGTTCCATTAGCTTATGTCGGGTCTTATCTGTTTGGTATTCAGGGAATTTTCGGGGCGGCATCTGTAGCAAATATGATAGCAGGTGTTGCCGCTTATTACTGGTTGAATCGAATATTAAGAAGCACAACAAACAAATTACTGTAATACAATATGTTGTTAATCAACTAGAATTTATCGATTCATTTAATATAATACAAAAAATTAAATTAGATTTGCTTTTTTAAAATTATGTGGTATAATGATAAGAAGATGGGCGGTTAGCTCAGCTGGTTAGAGTGCTTGGTTTACACCCAAGAGGTCACAAGTTCGAGCCTTGTACCGCCCACCATAGTTTGGTATGAAACCCCTCGCCCGATGTCGGGTGGGGGGTTTTGTTTACGGCACAGAAAATTGATTTAGCATACTGAAATGTAGTTTTTGTCCAATAGTGAAAATAGTGTACAATAAACATAATCCTAACAACGATGTTGAGGGCAAAATGGAATGGCAAAACGAAAACGAAAAAAATGTCAGGGGTCAAAAATACAGCAGGTAAAAGATTATCAAGTGGATGAATATGTCCCTTATATCATGGGTATTGAGGTCAGTATCTTACGGGCTTTTGGTATGAATACCGATTTACGCGATGGTGAAGTTCGGCAAGCATTACGTGATTTGATAGTAGATTTGAAAGAATCAGATATGCCCATTGAAAAACATATTGCTGTGCTTTCTACACGTTCTGGTATTAAGGATAATTGCGGGCTTGTCAAGCAACTTATCCTAGAGGGATTAATTCTTATATTTGAGACACATCCTGTCATAGAAGAAGAAGATGCCATTGGTATTTTGAAAATGATAAATTATTCGGTCGGTAGCTGGGGTGTTGGCATGCATGGGCAAGGTTATTTGGAGCACATAAATGGAGTGTTTTCCGAAATGACTACTGCCATGCAACAACTTGCCCCCGATGAATTTACAGATTTTTTAGGAGTTTAATAGATATAAAATGACAATAAAATCAAGTGATTTAGAACAAGACAAACTGTATAAGATGCAACATAGCACGGCTCATGTTATGGCTCAGGCAGTGTTGCACTTTTTCCCTGAAGCAAAATTAGGGATTGGTCCCCCCATTGAAAATGGTTTCTATTATGATTTTGATTTGGGGCTTGATGACGATGATAAATCTCGTACGTTTACTCCCGAAGATTTGAAAAAAATCGAAAAGGAAATGAAACGTATCATCAACGGTAAACATGAATTTACTTATCGAGAATTGACCCCTGATGAAGCTCGTCAGCTTTATAAAGACCAACCATATAAACTCGAATTGATTGAGGGTTTGGTTCAGGGTGGTACTGATGAATATGGCAATGAAGCAGATGAGGCTACTACTCTAAGTACGTATTGCCATGACACATTTGAAGATTTGTGTCGAGGTCCTCATGTCGAAGCGACAAATAAAATCCGCTCTGACAGTTTCAAGTTGATGTCTGTGGCAGGAGCATATTGGCGTGGTGATGAAAATAATCCCATGTTGCAACGGATTTATGGTACTGTTTGGCATAACAAAAAAGAGTTGAAAGCATATCTCAAACGACTTGAGGAAGCCAAAAAACGAGACCATCGTAAATTAGGCAAGGAACTTGATATATACACTTTCGATGATGAAGTGGGGTCGGGGTTACCTTTATGGTTGCCCAATGGTGGGATTATGATTGAGGAAATCGAAAAGCTTGCCAAAGAAATGGAACGTAAACGAGGCTATTTACCTGTGCGTACTCCTCATTTGACAAAGGAAGACCTTTTCCTTCGTAGTGGACATTTGCCTTATTATGCTGATAGCATGTATCCACCGATGGAAATGGAAGGTGTAACATATTACATCAAACCCATGAATTGTCCGTTTCATCACAAGATTTTTTCCAGTCGCCCACGTAGCTATCGTGATTTGCCCATGCGATTAGCAGAATACGGGACATGCTACCGCTTCGAAAAAAGTGGCGAGTTGATGGGCTTGATGCGAGTTCGTTCCATGCAAATGAATGATGCTCATATCTATTGTGCAGAATCTGATTTTGAAACTGAATTTATGGATGTGGTAGATTTGTATCAGGAATATTTCCGTCTATTTGGAATCGATAAATACGTCATGCGGCTCAGTACACATCATAAAAATGGTTTGGGTAAAAAATATATTGACAATGAACGCTTATGGCTAAAAACAGAAGTAATGGTACGGGATGCCATGACAAATGGTAATGTGCCTTTTGTTGAAGTTACCGATGAAGCTGCCTTTTATGGACCTAAAATTGATGTGCAGATTTGGACAGCTCTTGGACGTGAATTTTCATTAGCAACTAATCAAGTTGATTTTGCTCAACCCTCGCAATTTGATTTGACTTTTACCAATTCAAAAGGTGAGGCAGAAACACCATTATGTATCCACCGGGCACCGCTTAGTACCCATGAACGCTTGATAGGTTTTTTGCTAGAGCATTACGCAGGCAAGTTTCCTATTTGGCTTTCGCCTGAACAAGTGCGTATAATTCCTATTACTACTATTCATAATGAACATGCGGTTCAGTTGGAAAATCGTTTGAAGGATTTAGCTGTACGGGCTAAAGCTGATATGGGAAGTGAACGCATGAACGCAAAAATCCGCCAGGCTCAGTTGATGAAAGTACCTTACATGGTTGTCGTGGGTGATAAAGAAATTGCTGAAAATACTATTGCCCTACGTAAACGAGACGGCACTCGACAAAATAACATGCCTGTTGACGAATTTGTGGCATCACTTGTGGAAAAAATTGCTACTCGTTCAGACAAGTTATAGTAGATAGATTTTGTGCCATAATTGTAGGCGATAAATTTATTTTGTTCGTTCATTATTTATGATTCATCGGAGGTCTTACGTTGAAACAATTAATTACATTCCTATTAACATCAACTATTCTCCTAAATTTAGCTGGCTTTAGTTTTTTTGATTGGTTAAAGGAGAAATTTCAAGGGAACCCCCCTTCTGAAAAAGAAGAACCATCAAAATCAGAAAAGGCTAAAGATAATAAACCTACCTTAAAACGAAAAAAACGTAGAAGACCAAAAAAGAAACTTATTGGTAAACGGAAAGCAGAATCAGTACCGCCACAAGATTCTGAACCTACTATTCAAAAATCTGAACCTCAACAGAAACCTGAGTCAACTAAACCCAATTTGGGTTCACAAATAGGATTAAGGGATAAACCAAAATCAAAGCCTAATCTTGAGCCTGAACTCGAACTTAAAGTTAAACTTGAACCTGAATCAACTGCTCCTGGTGTGCCGATAGAAATTCCCACATTTGGTTTAGGGGATGAAGCTCGTGACAAAAAAATTCGTGTCTTGGTTGTGGATGACAATAAACAAACGGCAAAAAATGTTAGTCGTCTTCTTTATTTTGAAGATGATATCGAAGTAGTTGGAAATGCTCATACAGGAATAGAAGGTGTTGAATCTGCCATTAAGAAAAAACCTCACATTGTACTTATGGACATCAACATGCCTGATATGGATGGTATTCAAGCTACTAAAGAAATGGCAAAGCGAAATCCGTTCAGTCAGGTGATTATTATGTCTGTGCAGGCTGACCCGCAGTACATGAAAGGAGCCATGTTAGCTGGAGCAAGAGACTTTCAACCGAAGCCGTTTAGTGCTGATGAGTTGGTGAGTTGTATCCGCCGAGTTTATGAATTGAGTAAACCAACTTATGAGATGATAGAAGCTCCCGAAATCAAACCGTTAGTTGCCATAGACGAAGAACGGGCTTTGAAAAATGGACCTGTCATTGCCATTTACAGCCCAAAAGGTGGATGTGGTTCTACTTCTATTGCCTCAAATTTGGCAATTGCCTTAAAACAAACTCTTGAAGATGTTATCGTTATGGATGGGAATCTTGAATTTGGTGATGTGTTGGTTCATCTAAATACACGAGCAACCCGAAGCATCACCGATTTGATTCGTGATGATGCATTTGAGATTGAGCTTATACCACAGGTATTGTTACCTCATAATACAGGGTTGAAATTAATGCTCGGGCCTCCACGCCCCGAACTCGCCGAATTGATTACTCCAGACATGGTCACGGAGGTTATTCGTGAATTGAAAACTTATGGAGACGCGGTCATTGTGGATACAAAAACATTTCTATCCAATGATACGTTGGCAATTTTAGAAATTGCTGATTATATATTGGTAGTTACGGTTCCTGAATTGACTTCCATTAAAAATACTAAGCTTTTCTTAGACCTGGCAAGTCTACTTGATTTTTCCATGCAAAAATTTGGCTTAATCGTTAACCGTGCCGATTTGGAAGGTGGTATTCCTGCTCGCCAGATAAAAAAAGTACTTAAAATGGATAAGAGTTATGATATTCCTAACGACCCTCAACTAAACAATTTCATTAATAAAGGTATTTTATTTTATCAGCAAAACCCTGAATCGCCTATCTCTAAAGCAATAGCTACCATGCGGGAAGGTTTATGGGAAACGCTAATTCAATTAGGTATTGTTTATGTTTCTGAGGAAGAGTAGGATTAGGCGTTACTCTCAACTTCTAATATTAATAATTAAAAGGAGAAATTAATAAAATTATGTCAAATCAAACAAATTCTGGTCTTGATTTAGTATTACTTGGAGCCCCAGGCTCAGGCAAGGGAACCCAAGCAAAACAACTTAGCCAACAGTTGGAATTACAACATGTTGCCACAGGTGACCTCTTCCGTGAAAATTTAAAAAATAATACGGAATTAGGGCAGTTAGCAAAAACGTTTATGGATAAAGGTGAACTTGTCCCTGATGACGTTACCCAAAAAATGGTGAAAGAACGCCTTTCACGTCCTGATATAAGCAATGGTTTTATCCTTGATGGTTTTCCACGTACATTGCCGCAGGCTGAAGCCTTGACAGAAATCCTAAAAGGACTAGACCGAAAGCTAAAAGGTGTTTTATACATCAATGTCTCGGATGAGGAAATTGTACAGCGTTTGTCGGGGCGGCTTATTTGTCGTTCATGTCAAACTCCATTTCATCTGGAGTTTAATCCTCCTGCTAAAGAAGGGGAATGTGATTCATGCGGCGGCGAATTGTATCAACGTGATGATGACAATCCCAAAACAGTACATAATCGTTTGGATACATACCATAAACAAACTTCTCCCCTGATTAATTACTACAAAACCATGGGGGTTCTAGCAGAAATTAAGGGCGAGGGAGACATGGATGCTATCACAGACGAAATGATGAAAGTTGTTCGTAAATTATAGGAGTGATAAAGCTTGCTTTATCATGTCAAAGCAATAGCTTATGAATGTTCCCACTCACACGGGATGATGGTTAGACAAGAAAGGTTTTCAAAAACCCTTCTTGTCTTGACTGTCAAAGCAAGCTTTGACGCTCCAGTAAGATATCTTCATGAAAATGTTACTTTATGCCCGTTTTTGGTATAATCACCAATCAACAATGTCAAAAAGGAGATAACACATGACACGCAAAAACTTTTAAAAGAGGATATATCCATCGAATCCATTTTGGAAAGTGAAAGCAACCAAGAAAATGAATTAGATAAATATAATCGGGTAGACTTGAAAGTAAAGGACACTAATGATAATCGCTTTGTTATCGAAGTGCAGTATAACAGTCAAAGTGATTATCCGCACCGCATGTTGTGGGGCGTGTCTAGGGCAATATCCGAAATGCTGAACAAAGGGGATGATTATGATAATATCAAAAAAGTCATTTCGATAAA
>NBMH01000170.1 GCA_002084875.1 Anaerolineaceae bacterium 4572_78
TACTTAGAATTTCATCAAGACTCTTTTAAGGTTTCATGATATAATTAAACCATACTTTAATTTTTCGTTTTAGAAAAGGATGGTAAGAAATTATGTTTAATGTAGATTGGAAACGTTTTAGTTTGTTTAGTTTAGTTGTAATATTGTTGGCAATGTTGGCTCCGTCAGTTTTGGCAGATGAGCCTGAGTATTTAGAGGATGGATGGATAGCATATAACGATGAATCATCAGCCGTTACCTTCTCATATCCTTCATCATGGCAATTGGATAATGGTAGTAATGAAGTGATGCTTTATACGGATAATCAAAATTACATTCGTGTAGAAAGTCTACCTAATCCCAATTTATATACTCCCCAAGCATGGGTTGAGAATGAAATGATTGGGTTTCATCATGTATTGGTTACAGAAATGGATTTTGGCACAATTGCAGGAAGTCCCGCATTAATACTAGGGCAACCTCGAACATGTGAGACTATTCCATTCTTAAAAGCGATTATTACCCATGATATATCAACGTATGTTATTACTTATTATGGCTTAGATGAAGAATCTTATGGTGAGGAATTTTCCCAATTTCTTAGCCATGTTTCATTGGATAATAATGATGCATATAACATGAATGAGTTAGTTTTTCCTTTACCCCCTACCGATTTTTATTGTGAAAAACAAACCACAGAAAAGACTATGCAAACAACATCCCAAGCTCTCATATGTCCTGGTGCGGATATGGCATTTCCATCATTAGGTAAGGTTGCGACACCATGGGGATGTGAGGATCCTACAGGAAACGGTGGTGTTTGTCCCAGCTATCCTAATGTGTATCAACATCCTCATGCAGGGTTAGATATTTTTGGGACGAATGGTGTTACACCTGTGTTTGCCACATACGCTGGGATTGTTACTTATGGTAGAGGAAAAGAAAGAATGATGATACATTTTGACTCTCCTTATCAAGATTACTCTGTTTATATGACGCATATGGCTGACAGTTCATGTCAAACAAGTTACCGTGATGTTCCAGATGGAACGCATGTCAGCCGAGGTCAAGTCGTTGGTAGGCAAGGCAGTTGTGGAGCAGACAGTACACATCTTCATGTTTCGTATGTATTAAACAGTCGTTATGGTGTTGGGGTTGAAACTTGGCCTACAGAAAGTCCCAAGCCATTCTTGCAAGGAAAACACTTAGAGATGCATGACGGCTATAATGGTTATGGTTACGCAGTTGATTCAAGTATTTGCTTGTATGATGAACCTCCTCAACCTGCATGCAACGAGGGATCAATATTTTGTGATGTTCCAATAACACACCCGTTTTATAACTCCATTGAGGCTTTAGCCCAAGCAGGGATTATCGGCGGTTATTCTGACGGTACATATCGTCCTTCTAACATTTTGACTCGTGACCAACTTGCTGCTTTCGCAAAAAATGGAGCGGAAATTCCTACAAATACATCATGCGGTGATTTCCCTGATGTAACACCCGCTAACGGTTTTTATGAATATATCACTTCGATTAAATCGTGAAGTAGACCGTACCGTTATGGCAGTCGTTACTCAACGAGCATTTGATATAAACATTGACACATCATGTGGGGCTTTCCCTGATGTTGACATAACACATCCTGGCTACGAATATATCACTACATTAAAATGTAAAGGGATTATTGGCGGCTATAGCGATGGTAACTATAAACCAAGTGAAATGGTCGACCGTGGCATGACCGCAAAATTTATTGCCCGTGCTGCATGTTTAGAGGTTGACAACCATAATGCCGCTTATTGTTCAGGAAATGAACCTGCTCCTGAAATCAGTGTGCAGTTTACTGCTCCCGCAGCAAATGCCGTGATTGGACCCAGTTCACAAGTGATACAAACCGATGTGCAAGGAAATGACATCGACCATGTCACATTCTATGCAGTTTACGATGGCGAATTACATTATCTTGGTGATGATACAGCCGCACCTTATGAGATGGGTTGGGAAACACCTGCTGTGATAGACCAAAAAGTAAAGCTAGTTGTTCATGCCGTCACATCAGCAGGTAATTTTGCAGAGGACTATCGCATGATAAACTTTGTAGGATTCAGTGATGGTGTAAAACGCACATTGCCGATTGAAAACCGTTACTATCTCAATCAGCGTTCATTATATCCTAGTGGCGATATTAAATGTGCTTCCGCCAGTGCTGCTATGGTACTCGCTATGAATGGTACTATTGGTGGCGATTACGAAAGTATGAAAAATACAGCAAATTCTATATGGTCAGAAATCGGCGTACCAGACATTGGAAAAGTTAGTAACGCTATAAACAAACGTGGCTATAACACTGAAGTTCTTAATGGTGACTTAAATAGTAAATGGGATAGACTAAAATCAGAAATTAATGCTGGTCACCCAGTTATTATTGATAGCTATCATGGCATGACTTCTGATGGACATTTTATTGTTGCCGTCGGTTATGAAGATAATGATGACCCCGCCCAACGAAATATTTATGTCTATGACCCCTTCGGCAAACACTCAAGTTGTTATCCTGCATCACAATGTCCAACATCTGGTGACCGTTGGGATAAACTTAACACCTATTCCGCAGACTCAAGCAATGGTCGATGGGTAGTTTATCCATGGAACAAATTGCAAGATTACATGGCACTTGGTGTTATAGTTGTACGACCCAATACACAGCGTGTCATAGCAAAGACTACAGGACTTGATTTTGAACCTGAATTTATCAGCACTGAACCTTCTGGTGTCGAAGGCGAGCCTTATGGCAATCATGCCAGTTCATTGACCTTTATCGCTGAATCAAGTCAAGCTCAATCCTTCCAATTTTCAGGTGAGTTAGGTGACTTTAGCTTAGAAACCATGCCCATCACAGGAACAGCTAATATTAGTAATAGCTATGTTAGCCAAGAACATCAGTTCCCACATGTTTCTCCCGAAACCATCACCATTTATGCTAATTCAACTACAGGCTGGGTGTTGAATAAAGTTACATGCGATAATGGAACACAGTTTGTAAGCTCAAGCAATAACGATTTGTCAAGTATTGACATTTCCTTAAATCTTGGAGATGATGTAACATGTATATTCACTTATGACTTAGGTGATAATAATAGCGGTGATGGCACATGGGCAACAGATTGGACAGCCACTTTCGCAGGCGGCGACCAATCACTATGCCAACATGAGCCAGGATGGATTAACACTACATTAACAGTCAAACCAATACCAGCAGGTAGCAAAGGCTACTTGCAAACCGATTGGTATGTGGTCGGAAATAATCCATCTACATGCCCCGCCGACGATGCCAACTGCATGGATAGTCATTATCAATCGCAACTAATCGAAGGCGAAACGACTATTCAATTACGAGCATGGTGGCCCGGTATTTATGCCGAAGATGGCGTAGTTGAAAATCATTTTTCAGCAAATCTGCTTGATGAAAATCATAATGTTATCCATGACGGTATCGGACAAGATTTCTACTGGTATCCATGGGTATGCAGTGCACCTGACCCATCGCCTGGTAGCATCAAGATTGTCAAGGAAAGCAATCCACACACGGGGCAATCATTTGACTTTGCTAGTGACTTAGGTGCATTTAGTTTGTATCAAGGCATGGCAAAATCATTCAGCGATTTAACAGCAGGAACTTACAACGTTTCTGAATCAAATCGAACATTGCTTGCGGCTGATAATTGGTCATTGCTTTCAGTAACATGTCGAGAACAACATGGCTATCATGTTCCCCCACAAACTGATTTGACAAATTTCAGTGCCATGATTAATATGAAATCGGGACAGGATTTGACATGTACATTCTTGAATGAGAAGGTTAATTTAGAGAGTGATGTTAGGTACAGTGCGGACAAAAACCGCACCACACTGACTTGAATATTCAGGAGTGCAATAGATAAATCTATTGCACTCTTTTTTAGTATTTGGAAAAGATTAAGAATGAACACGCCCTCATAGTTAGGTATGTTCAATGCTAGTTGTAGGGGCGTACGGACGTACGCCCCTACTATTCAGGACTGTTCAATGCTATTTTTCGACAAGATAACTTGGAGGGTCAAAGCTTGCTTTGACATGAAAAAGCAAGCGATTTGATGCTCCGCTTGCTTTGACATGAAAAAGCAAGCGATTTGATGCTCCATTGTGCGACCACGTGATTGACTTATTTATCATCATCTGGTATTGTGTTACTCGTTCTAAAGTTAATTATTTACTCTATTTCCTATACAAGTCCTCTCCCCGTCCCTATCCTAGATGGAGGGGGAAGATGGCGATGCTCTTATCCCCTGGCTTTTACTTAGTGCTAGGGTGAACGACACGAGATTACAATTGTGAAACAGCACAAAGCACATGGCACAGTTATCATCCTGTACATTGTTATAACTTTGATTTTGACCTTTCCTTGGGTCATCAACTTTACAACGGCAATACCAGGGTCGGATACATGGGCTTATGATGAATCCACCTTTGTATGGAATATATGGCGATTTAAGCACAACATGCTTAATTTGCATCAATCCCCCTTGCATACCACCGACATTTTTTTCCCACTCGGTATTGATTTGGTGTTGTACACCTACAATTTTCTAAATGCCCTGCTTGGCATGACCTGACAGGTTGTTGAGTCAAACTAGACCTGACAGGTTTTTAAAAACCTGTCAGGTCTTTTCTGCAAACCCAATACGACTAGCAGCATTTATCGGCGGGGCAGTGTATGCCTTTTCTGCTAGTCGGGCTATTTTTTCAGCACTAGGACATTATGATATTGTCAGTACAGAATTTATCCCCTTTTTCACATTATTTTTTCTCAAATCATTACATGAACCAGGTCTAAAAAATCCGATACTAGCAGGAGTATTTGCTACACTGTCTCTTTTAGCCGAGATGATATTTGGTGTTTTCCTTCTATTTTTGGGATTGATTTTAATAAGTGCTAGGATGATGCAGAATCGTCAAAGCCTGGAGCAAAAAAGCTTGCGTTTTCATGTCAAAGCAAGTTTTGATATTCCAAATCTCTTTGCCAAAATGATTGTCCTTACTCTGACAACCATGATATTATGGTCGCCAGTTATGGTGCCGATTTTACAGGCATTTCGACAAGGTAACTTTGATTTGGCAGGATGGGGAGAAAGCATAAAACTTAGTGCTGATGTAGTGGGATGGTTTACCTCAACTGCCTTACATCCGTTATGGGGTAGCGATTGGGTAACACGCTTACGACAAGTGCAGGAGGGTACTGCTCCTTTCAGCGATGTGAATACCGTTTTTTTAGGTTACGGTATTTTACTCATGGCGTTTATCGGCATGATAACATTCTGGCGACATGCAAAAACATGGGTGATAGTAGCCATCATATTTGCAATTTTCACACTTGGTCCACTATTGCAAATCAATGGCACCTATCTTTTTCCAATGGACAACCTTCTCCATGAGCAAGGCATTTCTCAAGATGTAACCTTTCCCATGCCATTCATGCTCTTACATTACATCCCGATATTTCGAGCAAATCGAGTTCCTATTCGATTTGCGGTGGTATTGAGTTTAGCCTTAGCGGTTTTAGTAGGTTATGGAGTATATTGGTTATTTAGTCGTAAACCTGACATGGCTTCAAAACCAATTATGTCTATCCCCATGACAACACTACTTATGTTTATCCTTTTGTTTGACCAACTTGCTTTGCCATTGCCATTAACTTCTGCGATAGTCCCCGATGTATATTACCAAATCGGAGCCGAACCCGAAGACTTCACCTTGCTACAATTGCCACTAGGTTGGCGAAATAGTTTTGGTGTTTTTGGCGTGGAACGAACCCAAATTCAATATTATCAGCACATCCATCAAAAGCCCATGCTAGGAGGCAACATATCACGCTCGCCAGATTTCAAATTCGATTATTATCGTAATATTCCTTTATTTCAAGCATTTGCCCAAACAGAACTCCCTACCCATGACCCACCTGTTACATCTGATACTCTCATCAAAGCACAAACACAAGCAGGTGATTTGATGACCCTCTACAACATAAAATATGTGGTCATTCATGCTCCGATTCCACATCGCAAACCCTACGAAGACAATTTTTTTCATACTCGTCAGTTAGCTTATGATTTACTACCGCTCAATTCTGAACCCATCTACATGGCAAATGGTGTTGCGGTCTATCAAGTTCATCAACCTCCCATCCCCGACGTGTTACGAATTGATTTCGGCGATTGGACAAGTGACCCGTATCGTGGACAAGGATGGTCACAATCTGAATTTATGGATGGTGCAAGTGTTAATTGGGCAATTGATTCTCAAGCAAAGTTTGGTAAATATCCCCTCCAACCTGACTGGCAAATTTTCAGGGCGACCATGCCCGTTTCAGCATTACACAAAGGAACAAATCGTCTCGTCATGCAATTCAAACATCAGGCTATACCTCGTCAAGTTTTGTCTGCTCAAACAGAAAGGATTTAATGTAGCAGTCATTAACCCCACAACTGGTATGTTGCATGACAAGCGTGGATTTGACACCGCCACTAATCACTTTGAAGCAGAAGCCCTCACAGAATTTATTGCTCAAATTCCTCATGGCATGATTGTTGTTATCAGTAGCAAAAGTAACGAGGCAAATGCGTTTATCGAGCATGGGTTTGAATCCTTAGGCAGTTCGGCGGGTATTCCCAATGTACCTTATTCGTTAATTGGAGTGAAAGGTGCCGATGTCGGGACAGCTCATGAAGTCAGCGGGGAGGCATATATCCGCTTAGGACATGTCCCTGATGTGCGTCCTTTGGCGTTAGCTGTTGATTGGATGGAAATTACAGATTAGGAGCTTAGCCGTCTTTACGAATTTACGATATGAGGCTGTTTCTTTCAGTAAATTATTTAGTGCTAGAGCATTGAAATTCGCTTTGACATCTAGGGCATTAAAGCTCAATTTGACGGTTTGTACATCTAATTTTCCTTGAAGTACCAACCAAGTTATACCGTGTTGTACCGTTTCTATTTTGTGCCCAAGATGCTTAGCTATCGCACTAAGATTAACATGTCCTTCATAATGAACGATAGAATATTTTATTAGCCCCATCAATTGCCGTATGAAATTTGGCAATTTATCATAAGGTGCTGATTTTGCCACAAGATATATAATCTCAGGTTGCACTGCCGCTACAATATTTTCTAAGTGTGCTTGGCTAGGTGGAGCCTGCCAAATAACTAATTTCTTTGTTGGCGTTATCTCATCCATGATTCGATTAACGTTTGGCAGAGGGTCAATTGAATAAAAAATTATCTCATCTTCCATGAAAAGATGGGCGATGTTCGCTTCTGATTCGGTACGGTAATCAATAATTTGACGTTTAGGTATAGTAAATTCAGGGGCTCGTTCCTGCATAGCCTGCCATGTCAATTGTACTCCTGCTTGGTATTCATTTTTGCGAATAGTTAAAGCTACATCAAATCTTCCTGTTGGTAAATATTCATCCGCTCCTCGCCACCAAATTACCTCTGTCATGTTATTTTCTGTATCAGCTATTCCTACTCGCCGATGGGTTCGAGTTCGACCAAAAATCGTTTCTCCTTTGGCTATCACATTTTTTACTACTATGGTAATGCTAGGATTACTCGCACCGAATGGAGCAAGTTTATGAATGGTATTAAGGATGGACATGTTCAATTCGGGAATAGTAACAACAAGGTCAATATTTAATGAAGGTTCATAGGCAGTCATGCAATTGGCTAATGCTTGTGATAATCCACGCCGAAAATCAATGACATTATCGGCATTCATGGATAAGCCTGCTGCCATCGGATGACCACCAAAGTTATCGATAAGATGAGCTTGAGTTTTAATCGCTTGATGAATATCACAGCCCTTAACACTTCGAGCTGAACCTCTAGCCATGCCCTCACGATAGGTAAATAATATCACAGGGCGAGCAAACTGCTCAGCCAATCGGCTACATGCTATACCGATAACGCCAGGGTGCCACCCTTGTTGAGCCACAACAAGTGCGTTATATTCGACAAGTTCGGGATTTTCCTCGATTTGAGCTAACACTTGAGTAACGGTCTCATCTACTAAAACACGGCGGCGTTCATTGAGAGCATTTAACTGGGATGCCAAAATCTTTGCTCGTCCTTTATTGGATGTGGTCAGCAATTCTACCGCTTGATTTGCATCCCCCAATCTTCCGAGTGCATTCAAACGAGGTCCCAACCAAAAACCGATATGTTCTTCATTAAGTGTACTTTGATTTAGGTTTGCCATTTCAATCAGTGCTAATAAACCAAGTCGCTCAGATTGACGAAGTAAGTCTAAGCCACATTGCAAAAGATAACGCGTATCGTTTTTTTGTTCGGCTACATCCGCCACAATTCCCAACGCAACTAAATCCAAAAGCGAGGTTATAAAGTTATCATCATCAGTTAATGCTTGAGCCAGTTTGTAGGCAACCCCCACACCTGGCAATTGACGAAGCGGATGACTTTTGGGCAGGCGTTTGGGATTCACCACTGCATCCGCACTAGGTAATGTGTTTCCCAAATCATGATGGTCAGTTATGACTATTTTTTTTCCCGCAGAGTGGATAGCCTCTACGGCTTCGTATTCCTCGATTCCTGTATCGCATGTTAAAATGAATTCTATGCCTTGTTCTAATATCTCTTCTACCTTGTACAAACGAATTCCATGCCCTTCCGTAATGCGGTCAGGGACATGATAACTCACATTTGCTCCTAAATGTTGCAATAGAGAAACCAAAAGTGCAGTTGAAGTCTGTCCGTCCACATCAAAATCTCCCCAAACACAAATTGGCATGTCATCAGCAATCGCATGGCGTAGATGATAAACTGCCTTATCCATATCAGGCAGGTCATAAGGAGAAGCTGGAGTGTAATAATTTGGGTCAAGAAATTTTCGGGCAGTCTCAACATCGGTAATGCTACGCTGAACAAGAAGTCGAGCCAATAAAGGGTCTTGTGTCCATGTATGTAAACTTGCTGGAATATCAACTTCTGGCTGGAATATCCATTTCATAAAAATCCATCCTCTCTAAATTATCAGCATGGCATCCCCAAAACTATAAAACCGATATTTGTTTTCAATTGCTTTGGCATAAGCTTCTCGAATTAGCTCCACGCCCGCAAACGCACTCACCAGCATTAAAATGCTACTTTTTGGCAGATGAAAATTGGTAAGGAGTTTATCTACGACTCGAAAATGATAGCCAGGATAAATAAATAAATCTGTGTTTCCCACAAATCCTGACAAAGCAAACTGTGTATCTCCATGAGCGTCAAATCTTGCCTTGGCACTTATTTCACTTACTGTTTGTAATGAGCCATGTACACCTGCACTGCGTAAGGCAGCTGTCTCCAATGTGCGGACAGCTGTCGTTCCCACCGCAACTATTTGCTTGCCTGCTAACTTGCCATGATTTATCGCCTTCGCCGTGTCCGTCGATAAACTCGCCCATTCGCTATGGATAGCATGTTGATGAATTTCCTCAACGGTAACAGGCTTAAATGTATCCAAACCGATGTGCAAAGTTACATACTCAAGCCGAATGTCATGCTCTCGCAAAGTTAGCATCATTTCATGAGAAAAATGCAAACCTGCTGTGGGTGCAGCTGAAGAGCCTTCTATCTTGTTATAAATTGTTTGGTATCGTTCAGGGTCATCCACTGCTTTATGGATGTAAGGGGGTAATGGGATGTGTCCCACTCGCGACAGATACTCGCTCAACGGGTTATCAAATTCTACGATGCGTTTTGCCCCGCTTAGTTCCTTAACGATATGTCCTTGTAAATTGGTATCATCAATGGTAAATTGGACATTCTGTTTTAATCGTTTTCCACCTACGATAACTTCCCACTGTTCAAACTGTGAGTTTGGGCTACTGAAATGTGAGTTAATTTGTTTGAGTAAGAGAAGTTCAATTTTACCACCTGTCATTTTTTTGCCGAATAATCGAGCATGTATGACCCGACTATCGTTCGCAATAAGCATGTCGCCAGCCTGTATATAGTTTGTCAAATCGCTGAATTGGGCATGATGAATATCTCCTGTAGTTCGGTTGACAATCATCATGCGTGAGGCATGACGAGGTTCAATTGGTGTTTGAGCGATTAGGTTTTTTGGTAAGTTATAATCAAATTGAGAAATATGCATAATGATAATCAAGTTTTGGATTATGGTTAGACTGTCAAAGTAAGCTTTGACGCTCCAGTAAGATATCTTTATGAAAATGTTACTTTGTGCCCGTTTTTAGTATATATTGATACAAATCCTCTAAACGTCGAGTTAAATCTGCCCAACTGAAACGCGTTTCAGCGACATGCCGAGCATGAGTTCCCATCTCCAAGCGTAAGGTCGAATCATGCAAAAGTTGCATCGACTTTTCGGCGAAGGACATGGGATTATCTTCTGCCAATAATCCGATAGGTTCCGTTTCAAAAAGTGAGACTACATCACCGACCGCTGTTGCTATAGTGGGACGACCAACCGCCATGTAGTCATTTAATTTTAGGGGCCAACGTCCTTTATTGGCGTTGGTATTTTTGAATGGCAACCAACACACATCGCATGATGCCAAATGATTATTCAAATACTCATCTTCAATAAAACCCGTTTGAATTACATACTGTGGTTTTTTAACGAGTTGCCGAATATCAATTGGACAATAGCCAATGACAAGCAAACGAACATCAGCAATTTGCTGACAAATAATATCGAAAGCACATGCCATCAATTCGGCATCATGCTGAAAAATAGAGCCCATGTAGCCGATGATAAGCATGTCATGGGGAAAATGTAATCGTCGTCTAGCAATTTGATGTGGAATGACCTCAAATCTTTCCGTATCACAACCATTCGGCAACATGACAATTGTGTTTGGAGGAACACCAAGTTCAGTAGCTTTTTGTTGTAAAGTAGTACAAATCACAGTTGTCCCATCTGCCCAAGTGCGGAAATGTTCCTCGAAAAATGTTTCGACGGGACGCAGTATGTTCCGAATTATTGGATTAGGTCGTTCTTCAACCGAGCCACCTTTGCCGAACCAATCAGCCCAATCCATGACCAACGAGATATGTTTGATACGTTGCATGTAAAGTGCAGGAAACAATGCCACTGGACGAGCCTCAAACACATGGACAATATCAAAATCATGATTGCGTAGCCAGGCAATCCGATTACACACATTCCACATGTCCCAGCCTGAACGTAACGACCCTGTGAATAAATCTGGTGTTTCGACTAACCTGACCTGATTGATAATTCGTTCTTCAATGCCAATTCGGTTATGCTGAGAGGTGGCAAGTAATGTTACCTCTCGCCCGCGACGACATAAATGTTCGGCGAATTTCAAGGCTCGCCAGTAGGTGCCTTTGCCGACCCAATTGAAAACTATCAACAAAATTTTCATCATTTA
>NBMH01000171.1 GCA_002084875.1 Anaerolineaceae bacterium 4572_78
CAAATCAGGTGTTCTTTTCAAGTTGGCAAGGGCGTTAGTAGTTTGACAATAGGTCATGCCCTTGCCATTATCCTTGTAGACCTGTTCCCGTTTTGCCCGATAGTGATTGTAGACAAAGCGAGCATGCCCAAACTGTTTGTTTAGTTTTGCTTTTTGGTCGTTAGTAGGATATATCCGAAGGCGAAATGCTTTTCTGATTTGCATAATGTTATTATATTAGCAAAACACTATTGTGTCAAATTTGATATACAAATTCTAGTTTGATTTGAAGGCAAAATATAGTCTGCTAGTCGCCGCATCCTTATGGAACGGCACCCCTTATTTGGAGCACAAAAACTTATGTTTAGGTGCTTAATGTTCCTTTGGTGATTCAGGCTTATCTGTTGCCAGCATATCTAGCACAAAAACAATTACAAATCCGATAATGGCTAAACCAAGTGCAAACCATACTTGGTCTTCCGGGTTCGACAAAATCGGTAAAATATTGTTTTGAATTTGCGGTACTAGCTCCCCATGTCTGTCAGTCATCCATTCGATTGTCTCTTTCCAAGGCCAAATCTTACGTAACGAGCCCAGCATCAAACCGATAAGCATGGCTACAGTTGTATCATGGTACCGCTTAAAAAACCAACTTACCACTTGAGCAAAACTGACAATGCCTATCACTGTACCTACTCCGAATGCACCAAGTATGGCAAATGCATTGGGGTCTAACTCACGTACGCCACTTACTTGGCTCAAGATAAATTGGTATTTTCCTAATACCACCAATAAAAATGAGCCTGAAATACCTGGTAATACCATAGCACATATCGCTATCATCCCGCTTAAAAAAACAAACCACAAAGCTTCAGGGGTTTGGGTGGGAACTAATCCAACCACAAGATAACCGACAATCGCCCCGATAATCAATGCTCCGACCGTATTTTTATTCCAAACTGAAACTCGTTTGCTTATTGTCCAAACTGAAGATAGCACTAATCCAAAAAAGAATGACCATAATAAAATTGGATGATGGTCAAGTATCCATTCGATGCTTGGGGCAATGCTAAAAATGGCGATAAGGACTCCACCAAAAACCGCCACTAAAAACTGCCATGGGACAATATCAAAAACAGCTTTTATGTTAAATTTGGAAAGTGCCTTGAAAATTTTTACGTCAACTACTGATTTAATAGAATTGATTAATTCTTCATATATGCCCAAGATGAAAGCCATTGTTCCGCCTGACACGCCAGGTACAACATCAGCCATTCCCATGCAAAACCCTTTTAGCATGAGGATAATATAATCTTGAAATGTTCGTTTTGATTTGTTCACATGTTCTCCTTAACAAAAGATAAATCTTTTGCACTCCTTTTTAGTTTTAATATGAGCAAGGATACTTGAAATGAGCTGTATCGGCAAGTATGAGGGTGTAATTTTTTAGTTGCCCCTACCAAAGGGAGAGATATGGCAAAGTAGTCCTCAAGTGTGAAATAAAATTTGCTTATTTTGGCATGATAATGTATGATTTTCAATCATGAGATGAAAGCCTGTCAGCCTATAATTTGAATATTTTTTATAGAAATGTGACAAAATAGGAAAATTGATGTATGCTTAATTAAAGAACAAATTAGATTGGAGATTTTATGTCGAAAAAACTTACGTCACGTAGTCAAGATTATAATGAATGGTATAACACCATTGTTTTGAAAGCAGACCTAGCTGATTATGGTCCCGCACGTGGGACAATGATTGTTAAACCTTATGGTTGGGCTTTGTGGGAAAATATTCGCCAAGCTCTTGATAAACGTTTTAAGGAAACAGGACATGTTAATGCCGCCTTCCCTATGTTTATCCCGTATAGTTTTTTACAGAAAGAGGCAAAACATGTGGAAGGATTTTCGCCCCAATTAGCGGTGGTTACGCATGGCGGCGGTGAAAAACTTGAGGAGCCGCTTGTGGTTCGTCCCACTTCGGAAACCCTCATTGGTCATGCTTATGCCAAATGGATACAAAGCTATCGCGACCTGCCGATATTGATAAATTTGTGGAATAATGTTGTACGTTGGGAGTTGCGAACTAAATTGTTTATTCGCACTACAGAATTTTATTGGCAGGAAGGTCATACGGCTCATGCAACTGCCGAAGAAGCTACTTTGGAAACTAAACAGATGTTGGATGTGTATACAGATTTTGCTGTTAATGAAGCGGCAGTGCCTGTTATCCCTGGTGAAAAATCCGAAGGTGAACGATTTGCTGGAGCTGATAGCACGTTTACCATAGAGGCTATGATGGGCGATTATAAGGCTCTGCAAGCTGGAACTTCCCATAATTTGGGACAGAATTTTTCTCGAGCTTTTGACATCACTTATCTTGACAAAAGCAATGTGTTACAATATTGTTGGACAACCTCTTGGGGAGTGAGTACTCGCTTTATAGGAGGTATCATCATGGTGCATGGTGATGACCAAGGACTGGTTTTGCCCCCACGCCTTGCCCCTATCCAATCTGTCATTGTTCCCATCTATCGCAATGATACTGACAAAACAATGGTCATGGAAACGGCTGACCGTATCTATACAATCTTAGAAAAAGCTGATATCCGAGTAAAATTGGATGACCGCGAGAATTTGTCGCCCGGTTTTAAGTTCAATGATTGGGAATTACGAGGCGTGCCTCTGCGGATTGAGATTGGTCCCAAGGATGTGGTTAATCAATCTGTGATGTTAGCCCGACGGGACATGCTAGGTAAAAAAGGAAAGCTATCCGTTTCGCAGGATAGTATCGTGGAAACGGTAACTAATATGCTTGTTACCATCCAACTAGCTATGCTTGACAAAGCAACTAAGTTCCGTGATGATAATATTCATGATGTTACAAGTTATGAAGATTTTAAGGAAACGGTTAAAAAAGGTTTTGCTCGTGTTTGGTGGGCGGGTTCTAGTGATGATGAGGCTACTGTTCAAAAGGAAACTAAGGCAACTTTACGTTGTTTTCCTAGCGAGCAACCTGGTGGAACTGGCACATGTTTTTACACGGGGCGAACTGCTGTTAAAGTTGCTATATTTGGTCGTGCTTATTAAGCGGTTGTGTAACCATTCAGCGAGAAGTGTCCTTTAATTTTCCTAATTAAAAAATAAGGTTTTGAAAGGAGTTTATATTTATGGATATTACTGTTAGACAAGCGGTATCCGATAAGGATTTTGATACTATTGTGGAGCTTTATGCCCTCAATTATGGTGTAGATAAGGTATCTATTAAATCAACTTTGGAGGAAAACCCCCGTTATGAGTTGTCGTTTAGCATGATTGCAGAATCCAATGGTTCTGCAATTGGTACGGTGTGGATGTTTCCTACGCAACTTTGGTTAAGTGGTGTCCCTTTGCAAGCGGTGGTGATTTCTAGGGCGGCTGTCCACCCTGATTTTTCTGGTTATGATGTTGTGCGTTCTATGGTGGAATTTCTTCTTGTGAAGATAGCTTCTCTTGGAACTGCGGTTTCTGTTGTTTTTCGTTCGCCTTACGATAATATCTATTTGTCTTTGGGTTTTGCCACCGTGACTGATTCTCATGTTTATCGTTTTAGTCCAACCCAATTACGGCAATTTCCCACATGTAAGTTTGTCCGCCCTTTTGGTGAAAAAGATGATGTCGCTTATGTCCGCTCTATTTATCGAGGGACTCAACTTAGTTATGCCGATGGGCGTTTGTCGCGTCAACATGGATTTTGGGATTACGTCACTAATGAAAAATTCCGTGTCGATAATAATTATATTATGGTTTATGATGATGGGGTGGTGGGCGGCTATCTGAAGTATAAGATTACTTCTGATGATGTTCTTCAAGTTGTTGAGGTTCTCGCTGTGGACGAGGAAGCTTATCAAGGGTTGTGGGGGTTTGTTGCCAAGCAATCTGTTTCTGCTGTGATATATTCGGCTCCTACGGATGGACCTGTTTTAGATGTTCTTCGCCCTGAATCCTTTCATGATGGGATTTTACCTTATCAGGTTAAGGAAGGCTTTTTATTGCGGGTCATTAATCCGACAGAATCTTTAATCTCACGGTTTTATGAACATAATATGATGGGTAATCGTGTCATTAAAATTAGGGACCAGCAGTTGCCTGCCAATGAAGAAGTCATCCGTTTTCGGATAGTGGATGGTCGCCCCGATACGCTCCCTGTTGTGAGCAAGGATGTTGATATCGATACCGATATTGCTACTTTTTCTCAAATTTTTTGTGGTTATATTACTCCCAAGAAAGCCCATGAAACTTTTAAATTATTTGTTGCTGGTGATGAGACGCTTCTTTGGTTTGGCAGAGCCATGAGTTCTAAGCCTCTTTATATTTTAGCGGATGATGTTGTTTAGTAGGATATCAAACGTCACTCTCCCCTAGTCCCCCCCTCCCAGAGGGAGGGGGGACTTTTTCTCTCTATCCATGTGGGGAAGGGATTGAGGGGTTGGGGTCAACGGGTTATACTCTACCTCAAAAGAGTGCTCGTCGTGTTGTATCTTGGGTTGGCTCGGAAGCAACAAAACCATCAGGTGTATTTGGATAAGTAAAGAGTTGCCGAATCCCTGTTCCATTAGCAGTCATAGCCCAAATTGCCCACGGACCACCACGATTACTAACGAAGGCGATGGCATTGCCATCAGGACTCCATGTCGGTAACCCGTCAGCCGCGGTATCTTCAGTAAGTTTGCTTAATCCTGACCCATCGGTATTAATAACAAAAATATCCCAATTTCCGTTTCGACTAGACATAAATGTTACCTGAGAACCATCGGGGGATATGCTTGGTGCAGTGTCCTTGCCGCTATTGGTCAACGACTGCTCATTACCCATATCACTCGTGGCAATTTTTAAGCCCTCACCAGTATTCCCCCAACCACGCCATACTATTTGCCCACTGACATGCCACATCGGATATTCGCCTTCAGCAAGAACGCTCGCTTCTGGGCGTTCTTGATTAGCCGATGCTTTATAAAGTATAGAGGGACGATTCATTTCACGCCGTGATAAGAGTAATATTTGGCTGTCATCAGGACTCCATGTTGGCAACTGGTCTTCAAGATATGTGCCGACTAAGAATTTACCCGTTTTATCGAGATTTGCTGTAATCAAACCGCGTGCATCATTTTTCCATGAGTGAAAAGCTATACGCTCGCCACCATTACTAAATGTGGGTTGACTTGCTTCCTCATGCCAAAACCAAATTTCACCACTAGCAATATCCCCAAAATGTATGTCATAAGTAGTCCCGTTGAAGTTGGCGAAAGCAATTGTTCCATGCAATGACTCTGACTGAATTGTACGTGCAGGTCCCTGCGACGGTTGAGGTTGTGATGTCGAGGTGGCAATTGCCTCAATTGTAATTTCGACGATTGGTTTTGCGGATGGGGTTGGTTCTGTGGATGGAGTTGATTCTGCGGATGGGGTTGATTCTGTGGATTGGGTTGGCTCTGCGGATTGGGTTGATTCTGTGGATTGGGTTGATTCTGTGGATTGGGTTGGCTCTGCGGATGGAGTTGATTCTGCGGTTAAATCTCCCACGTCAGCAATAGCTGTTTCAATCGGGGTCGCTTCGAGTGCAGGTATGGCAAGCAATGTGGTCAATGTATCAGCCATGTCTATTTCCCCTAATTCGAGAGATATCGATTCGAGGTCTTGCGGTGAAAAGTGCAAGGTAAGTTCATAGCTTTTTGCTTCCAAATAAAAAATAATCTCTTCTAGTACTGACCCACCTGCTCGTAATGTTAGGTCTTCAAAACGATTGGTTACACCTAAACGCTTAAATTCGCTTGAGGCAAAATTTTGTCCAATTTCAGTGATTTTTTCCCCTGTTTTCGTCTCAATATGAAATTGGTCGGTGAACACTACAAAAGGTTGGTCACCAAAATTTTCTACTCTTACGGATACGATGAAATCCATAAAAAGATTAGCCCCGCCATACCAATGACAAGAAGGATGGTGGCGGCAACGATTACCCATTTTAGATATGGATTATCTAAAAAACCTTTTTTGGCATGGGGTTTCTTTTTATTTTTTGGGTCGGGTATGGGAGCTATGGCTACAGTTTTTTGTGACGAAATAGCTTGTTCCCACCAAACACGTGATTCACCAATTCGTACTTTGACCTTTTCAGTAAATGGTTGCCAAGTGTTTGGCGGCAATAATTTTTTGCCAAGTAATGTCCCATTGGCACTACCCATGTCAGATATTTCCATGCTACCCTCCGCATTACGGCGAATTTGTAGATGGTAACGCGACACGCTGGGGTCAATGATTGAAATATCGTTATCCAATTCACGCCCAACTTTTAATATCGCATCAGCTTCTTGGGGAAGCGGAATCTTCTGGATTTTTTTGTTGGGATGTCGGACAATTATATGGTCTTGTTGTGAAATTGTGTTTGTCATAATATAAAACTACCTTAGTTTTTAAGAATAATTGGCAAATAAATTGTAAAAGTTGTTGGCTGTGTAAATTCATCTCCTAGTACTGCAAATAAAGTTAGATGATTTACTTCGCTAATCAAATAATTTGCATCACGTTCTATTGTGGTGATGCCCTCTTTGCTCCAACTGAGAGAGTTGGAACCCACGCCAATTTGCTCATTCCACCAGTATAATGATACTGTATCAGCATTGACCGAATTGGTCAATTGGTAATGTGTTGTTATTCGGATTATCAGATACGGCATCACTTGGAAATTCTACTGTGGCACAGCCATCAGGTAACGATAATGTTCCACCTTCGGGCGGGATGGTCTGTGATACGGGCTCGGGTAAAGGTGTACCAGATATAGAATTGACTACCAGCCACACATCTATAATGTATGGGCTATGGAGCATGCTTGCCGCTTCTATTGTAATTTTAGCATGATGAATACCTACTGCTAAGTTTTGGACTCTAGCTTTGGCTTCTATAACTTTTCTACCTGTACCTGTTGTATTGTCAAGGATAAGCCAATTCACATTGCTAGTAGCTGTCCATTGCGGCACCACTTCTCCTTGATAATCAATTGAGAAATTATGGGTGTAGGTATTGGTATCTCCTTCGGTGGCGATAATCATAAAATTTTGTGGCTCCACTTGCAAAACTCCCATAAGCATTGGGGTTGCACTTGGCTTAGGTGTTATTGTGGCAGTCATGTCCATGTGAGGAGTTGCCGTTGCAGTCATGTCCATGTGAGGAGTTGCCGTTGCAGTCATGTCCATGTGAGGAGTTGCTGTTGCAGTCATGGTCGGAGTGGGTGTATTAGTAGCCGTCAATGTAATTGCCATGGTTGGGGTCATGGTTGGGGGCACTGTTGGATTAGGGGTAGGTGTTACGTTATCTATAACAATAATGTTTACCTGTCCTTCATCGCTTAGCTGACCATCGCTGACTGTATAGCTAAAACTATCTTTACCTACAAAATCATTATTTGGGGTGTATGAAATAATATGTGTATTGATTATGACAACTGTCCCATTTAAGCTGGTGGTGGCATCTTGAATTTGTAGCGTGTCATCATCAGCATCGCTATCATTTTGTAGGACATGTAAATCTATGGCGGTATTTTTGCTGATGGTAGCCGTGTCCGTGATTGCTACAGGAGCATCATTCACAGCTGTGATTGTCATGCTAATTAAAGCGATGTTACTTTCCACTTCACCGTCATGCACTCTGAAGCTAAAGCTATCCATGCCATTTATATTTTCGGCAGGCACATATTGAAATGCCCCAGTGTATATATCGCTGTGATAAAGTGTGCCTTTTGTCGGATATGTCAGCACTGTGTAAGTCAGTACGTCATGGTCAATATCTGTAGCGGACATTATGCCATCATAAGCAATATCTTCTACGATGCTGGCATCTGCAGACAGTGCTTGCGGCATGTCGTTTGTAGCAGTAATAGTTATGCTCACTACGGCTATGTTGCCGCCGACTATGTCGTAAGCCTGATATGTGAAATAATCAAAGCCATGCACATTTGCATTAGGCATGTAACGAAAAATACCGACATGCGTATCAGTCATAACCAACGTGCCATGCATTGGTGGGGTAATGATGGTGTATGTTAAAGGGTCGTTTTCTACATCGGTTGCCTGCAATATGCCGAGCAAGGGCATGTCTTCATAAGTTGTAAGATTTAGGTCTTCGGCTATAGGGATACTATTGCTTAAGGTTATGGTAACGCTAATCGTAGCAATATTGCTATTTAGCCAACCATCATGCACCATAAATGTGAATTGGTCATGCCCATACACATCTTCATCAGGTACATAATCATAAATTCCAGCATGCATATCCGTTAGCTTCACCGTGCCTTTTGTGGCAGAAGTCATGAGCGTGTATGTCAATGTTTCATTATCAACATCTAGTGCAAGCAATGTTCCCGTAAAAGCTACATTGCGATGAGTGCCGACATGGGCATCACTAGCAAGCGGGGCATCATTGGTCGCAGTTATAGTCAGGCTCACCATGGCAGTATTGCTTTCCAATTGACCATCCATGACATTAAATGTAAAACTATCCGCACCATTTTCATCTTGATTTGGCATGTAACTGAATTGACCACTAGTCGTATCAGTTATGTGGAGAGTCCCTTTTGATGTACTGCTTACTATGGTATAGCTTAGCACATCGCCATCTACATCTGTAGCAATTAGCTCACCAAGCAAGGGCATGTCCTCGACAGTAGCAAACTGATTTGCAAATGCGATAGGCATGTCATTGGTAGCAATTATGGTTATGCTGATAACAGCAATGTTACTTGATGATTTTTCATCAGCCACCTTGAAGGTGAACATGTCACTCCCAACAGCATTAGTTATGGGAGTATAGATAAATGTTCCTGTATCCGTATCACTTATTGTCACCTGTCCCTTTAATGGCAAGCTAAATAAAATATAACTTAGAGTATCACTTTCCACATCGGTCGCCAGTAGCCGCCCGTCTACTGCCGTCTCCTCATAAGTGGTTACATGTCCGCCATGTGCAATTGGCTCATCGTTGGCGGGCGTTATGGTTATGGTTATTATTGCCAGATTGCTAGTCAACTCTCCATCATAAGCATGATATGCAAAATTATCTGTGCCATAGCTATCTGTGAAGGGTGTGTAATTGAACATGCCAACTGTTGGACTGATATGTACCGTTCCCTTAGTTCCACTGGTTATTACGGTGTATGTCAGTGGGTCATTACGTAAGTCACTTGCAGTTAGCATGTTGCTGATGGCTATATCTTCTATAGTTGTAAATACCTGACTTGTTGCTATGGGAACATAATTCTTTGGCGACTCAAGCCAATAAGCAAAATCAGTTTCTAGGGCTAAGGTATCTGTCAGCGACATGCTAGTGGCATCAGCTTCGCCGATATTCTCTAAAATGATGGTGTATGTAACCATGTCATGATAAATTATGTTGGATTGAGGGGTTACGGTTTTTGTAATAATAAAATCGGGATAGTAAATCCATTGAAATTCATAAGCCCCCACATCGACAAAGTCTCCCGATATGCGTGGATTATTATCTAAATCAAAAGGAACCTGTTCTGTTTGATTATTATCGTTATCAATGTCGGCAAAGTCGGCTGGTAGGGAGGCGGTATCACCCATGTCAATAGCTGGTGATTTGTCACTTAAGCGAAGATTATCATCAGGCGTACCAAGTACATTATCCTCACCGTCACTATCTATGAACAGCGGGTCGGTATCCGTCCCGCCGAATTGCCCACTTTGTATGATGGTGTTGTTGCTGGTTATAACGCTATTAACACTGGTATAAACGGGAGTAATATTCCCCCATAAAATAGTGTTGTCTAACATGATGTGACCATTAACGTCATAAATATCGTCACCGTTGCTGGTGGCAGAGTTGCTACTTAAGGCAGATTGATACAAAGTGATTTTGCCATTGTTGTTATATATTCCACCACCAACGTTAGCGGTATTGCCACTTAGAACCATGTGACTGAAAGTTGGCTGACTGACATAATTATAAATGGCACCGCCACTCACGGCTGAATTGCCATAGAAAGTAACATGGCTAAATTGAGGATTGCTGTAGTAGTTATACAAACCACCACCACTGGAAGCAGTGTTATTTTGAAATGTGATGTATTTTAAGGTGGGATGACTGTAATGGTTATATAAACCGCCACCATTATATTGTGTTGTACTGTTATCGCTGAATATGACATTTTCAATTGTAGGCATGCTACCATTTGTATTTGCCATACCTCCACCATTATAATAAGCGTAGTTGTCAGTAAAGATAATATTTCTAACTGTTGGATGTCCATCTTTATTAAACATGCCTGCTCCAACTTTATCGTCCCAACTTGAGCCGTTGGCATAGCCATCGCTGATAGTAAAGCCATCTAAAATTGTGTCGTTAGTATTATTTCCTGTTACGACATGATAAGTGTTGTCATCAGTATAATTTGGAACACCAATATCACCACTCAAAATCGTAATGTATGTTTGCCAATCCCGCACATCAAAATCACCTTCTGTGCCATGTGTACCAGCAAAGCCACCATAAATATCTACGCCATCTTTCAATTGAAACGTATCGGTACGATTGCTACCAGGTAGATATGTTCCCTGTGCCACCATTATGGTATCTTTCATTGACATAGATATTGCCGCCTATATCAATCCCAACCGAACTTTCATTACTGCTCATGTCATAGTCAAGCAAACTTGTGTTAATCGTAGCCGTGTTTGTGAAACGGTCTCCATGTAGTAAACTTAGACTTAATAGCCCTGTTATGGTTATGATACCTGAACTTGTCGGCGGCATGTTTTGAACTTGCCACACATAATTTGAACTAGGCGTTATTATCATGCCCGTTCCCCAAGCATTGACATTAGTAACACTAATCGGCACAATGTCTGTGATGATTACATCAGTTGCAGTTATTAAGCCCATATTTGCAAACGTTAAACTATATGTAAGTGGTGCATTTGGTAGAGCAATGTCGGGCTTAACTGTTTTAGTAATCATCAGGTCGGGTAGTAGCATCAATGAAAAATCTTGACGAATTGTATCGCCATTTCTGATATTAACGTTTTGAATGTCGCTACTGTAATAACGTCTAGTAGCCGTAAAAGTATGCATGCCATCGGGAGAGAATAAGGTATAGAAACCATCATTATTGCTATTTGGGACAGAGACACTAAGTGTGCTTTGCCCATTGTCATCGGATATAGTGCTTTCGTTAATGGGCATGTTTGTACCAAATTCGTAGACATTCCCGACTATTAAACCGCCTGATGTGGGTGGCGTACATGGAATGGCTAAGCGTATTTCATCAATTGTATAGCCATCGGTTGGGATAGGATAATTGTCATAAAATTGGAATTTGATTTTAAAATTGTTATTGAAAACAATGCCGTTTGCTTGGGCATTACTATCTTCATCACCAAAATCATGCCACCAAAAATCAAGGGTAAGTTGGCTGTATGCTGATAAATCTAAGGTAAGAATTATGGAAGCATAAGAGGTGATATTACCATTATAATTGTTGTCCAGCAAAGCACTGTAGCTTCCATCATAAGCATAACCGCTGGCTATTCGTACTCGTCCTTCATTAGATGCTTCTGCTACTAGCGTATAATCTAAGCCTTCAATCAAGGTGAAACTATAATATCCTGTAACAGGGTCATTCCAAATTGTTTGATTGTCAACGGTGATTTGGGCATACAAAGGATACCCCATATTAGCATCTGTAACTATCCCACTAATTACATACTGTTGCGGTGCGGGCAGAGCAAAATCTTGTTGAATAACTGTTCCATCAATTATGCTTGGCACTTGGGTATCACGTCCAAAACCTGCTTTCCATGCTGTCAGACCAAGGGTTGGCGATTCAGCAAACATGGTATAAAAACCATCGGCAATATTGGGGTCATCAGGCGTATCAAAACTGATAGTTGTCTGATTTGTATCGTTGTTGGTAATTGTGGCATCGGAGACGGTTGGGCCCGTTAAGGTACCACTGTAAACATGTCCGATGATTAAGCCACCGCTTGCAGGTGATGAACATTTTACTATTCGAACATCATCAATGTAATAACCATCATAAGTAACTGAACTATCGGTATCCAACCCCCAGCGAAATTGAACCGTACCACCCGCGGCGGCTGAAATATCGTAAGTCATCATAGTCCAATCAACTGTGGTAGTACCACCACTATGTTGCCACATGGTTTGCCATGCTCCACCATTGACGCTAACCATGGCATAAGCTTGGTCATACCGTGAAGATTCAATCCACCAAGCTTGTTGCCACTTAACAGTTAGTGGAGTTCCATTAGGTACACTGGAGAGGTCAATTAGCGGCGAACGTAAATCTTCATGGGCGTAGTCCTCATAAGCACCGTTCAAATCAATACCCCAACACTTGCTTCCCGAAGCACAGTCATTAGGCCATGCTGTCGGCACTCCCCATTCCCATTCGCCCGGTGAGCCAACATCGCTATAGCTACCGCTATTAGTTTCAAAGTCTTCACCGTAGCTAATATCTTCGGTATAGCCAGGAGCCTCACAATTATTTGTGTCATTGTTCAATGAAATGTTTGCAGTAGCATCTCCTGGTAAAGCAGTAATGACAGTATGATTGACTTCATAACCATCTGCCCATGCTTCCGCTTCAAAGGTATATGTCACACTTTCAGGTAAGGTAAAAGTATAAATGCCTGTAAGTGGGTCAGTCCATGTATCATTATTGGATGGGGTGAATATGTCACCCGTAACGGTCACTTTGGCATAAAGTTCCCAATTAGTATTGACATCTGTAACCTGACCACTAACTTGATATAATTGCGGTGGCGGCAAGGCAAAATCTTGTCTAACAGTCTGTCCATTGGGAATAGTAGGAATATGAGTGACAGAACCAAAGGTTTGCTTTCGGGCAGTAAGACTATCGCCATTTTCGGCAAAAATAGTATAAAAACCATCATCAACATTAGGGTCATCTGAGGTATATTGGGTGGTGACAATTTCAGTGCTGTTGCCATTGATAATTGTGCTACCGACAAGTGGGATGCCCCCAATTGTATCACTATAAACATTACCAACAACTAGCCCACCTGATGGAATAGCACATGTGTTTCGCGTTAAAACAACTTCATCAATGGCATAGCCGTCTGTACTAATACTGTAGTTATCATAAAATTGAAACTTGATTTGGAAGTTGTTGGTTAAAGATAAACCATGCCCTTGAGCGGCGGCAACTAAATCAATAATTTCTTGTTCATAATTACTGGTTCCGTCATTAAAAGAAAAAATTTGATACCAATTAACTCCATTGTTGGTACTGATAAAAACGCCATCATCAAAATGATTTTCATCACCAAATTCCCGCCACCAAAACGTTAGGTATAATTCGCTATAACTGGATAAATCTTGAGTTAGTATTAACCCTGCATGGGAATAGTCATTACTATCGTAATAATCATCTAGCAAAACGCTGTAATTACCACTGTATGGGTAATCGGAACTTACGCGAACTCGTCCTTCATAAGTAGTGTATGTTGACCATGCACTGCCTAAGCTACCCGATTCAAAGCCATCATAGAAAACTTCTTGTTTAATATAACCAGGAGCGGCACATGTCACATCGTCCACTTCCAAAGTAATATTAGCAGTAGTATTTCCTGTTAAATTGGGAATGGTTATATGCTACTGATGGTACTATCGTGATAGCCGAAAGCGGAGGCGGTAACGTCGTATGAATTTTCGGGAGCGGGAAGTTGATAATCGCCATTACTGTCGGTAGATGTTGAAACGGTACCAGAGATACTACTGGCATTGATGATGCCGCCTGAGATTGGATTAGTAGTGCTGGCATCGCTCACTTGTCCTATCAATGTACCAGAATTTGGCAATTGGCAATTATAGCAAATTAGGGCAAAGTCTTGGTCAGTGCTATCGCCTACGTTCGGCACGCCATCGCCTGCGATATTCTGAGCCGTAATAGTAATATCCATTAAGCCGCTAGTACCAGTCGGCAGAAAGATAGCCTCATAATTATTCAAGCTATCAGCCGAACCATTCACCACAGACCACTGTCCATTAAATTGATTGCCCAAATAGGTTTGTCCATTAATCACCATGCTTAAATTCAAATCATTAACTTGAGGACTGGTACCGATATTACCTGCTTGGTCGGTGTATGCTAGGGCGATGCGGACAGGTTTACTACTGTCAGCGATTTGGAAATGATAGACTTCGGTTTCGCCTGTGTTGTCGAATAAAACAGATTGGTCAACGATAAATTTTGGAGTATCATCAAAGGCAAGTTGCATGTTGGGCATACCATAGCCTTGAGAATTACTGGGCAAGTCATCATTAGCAGATAACCCAGTTAGATAAGTTGGGTGAGCCATCATGTAAGCCTTCATGGCGGCGGGGCTTGGCGGGGATAGGTTGAATTTATTTTGGAACCAGTAATGTATTAATGAAGCGTAGCCTGCCACAGCGGGTGTGGAATGACTTGTGCCTGATGATGAAGCAAAAACAGTTTGTCCACTAGGGCGATATTGGTCACAGACAACTGTGCCATTAAAATTGCTACTAGTGCTGGCAGTGCCTTGAATGTGAGTACCAGGTGCGATGATTTCAGGTTTAATTCGACCACCAGGTGCCGGCCCACGACTAGAAAAATCAATAATATCCATGGCGTTGTCGGCACCTGTGGAATTGATGTTACAACCATCAGTCCATGAACCATCTTCATCAGAGGGACGGTCATTTTCAGAAGCACCAACTGTAATCATATTTTTGCCATTACCGGGCGTGCCAATGGTTGCCGAAGAAGAGCCAGAATTACCCGCAGAAAAGATATGGATAAATTCTTGATTTCCGTTAGCAGACAAATCAGCATCACGGATGCCGACATCATAAGCCTGTGAGCTGTCATCATACGAACCTGCACAACCAGAACAGCCCCATGAATTGGTGCTAATTCTGGCACCGCTTTGATAAGTGGCTTCAATTACGCCCGTATCTGTGCCGCCGCATGCAGAAATATTGTAAGAAGGTCCAAAGATACGAGTACCAGCTAATTGCCCATAAGGACTGATGCCCATGCCACGTTGATAGCCGTTTGGGTCTCTAAATGGAAATCCTCCCCGTTCGTCGTATCCGCCGACTATGCTGGTGTTGATATGTCCATGCCCGCCAATTCCTTCGCCGCTTGAGGCTGATGTACAATTTTCCACATAAGCCAAACGAGTTGAGTTACTAATATTACCAAAACGATGCATGGTGGCATCCCCCGAATTTGTTGTACCATTTCCAATGCCGTCATCTACCACATCAACTATGGGATAATCATTGGGGTCAGAACTAAATCCCAATGAATCAAGCCATGCACGGTAGCCTGTGCCTGCTGGACCAGTTTGGTTGGCATCAAAGTCAGCCGCTAAGATTTGCCCCTGCACTTCATCAAATAATTCGGGGACAAAATATTCTCCAATCCAAACCACATCCGCTTGTTTGCTCAATGTCTCAACATCTTCCAGTGACACCATAACTCGAATGTTTTGATAGGCAAGTATCGGCGACCAATTACTAATAGCCTCGATAGCAAGTTCCTCAAGCAATGCTTCAGTTTTGTGTTTATTTTCATGTGCATAGATTTGGACGGTTGCTGTGAAAACTTCCTTTCTTGTTTTGTGATAGGCGTTGGAATTAACATCTAAACTATTTGCTTGAGCAAATCGTTCATGGATAGATTGCCCAAGTTTAAAGTACGGCTGATATTGCATGCTAAATTGCAAAAAATCACCCTCGGCAACAAACCGATTTAAGCTGTCTCGACTAGAATTATCCGCCCAAACAAGATAAGTCTGTCCATAATTATGAGGAAAATCAATAACATCATCTTGAGTATCAAAGGGGAAAGCATCGATTAGAATAGTATCATCCACAAAGGTTAATTCTTGGCGGATGGCGTTGGGCAGATTATTCATGGTAGAATCGGAAACTTTATACAAAGCAAACGCACCATAATCATGCCACAAAATTACATCTCCTTCAAAATACTTTGTTCCTTGAAGGTGCAGGGGAATAATTATTTTATGAAAAGGTTCGGCATCTGCCGAATAAATAAACGTTGTGAATACTAATGAGAGTGACAGTATTACAAAATAGAGTAAAGAACGAGAAAACTTTTTGTAAAACATAATTTATTTTTCCTATCTGAATATACGGCGAATTTTATAATTTGAGTTATTATAACCGATGTTTTACAACTTGTCAAAAATGGTTAGAAATTCAATCTTCCCAAAAAATGAATTTCTGGTAAACAGTTACAAGTATATCACACCTGTACCACTATAATTGTCAAATCGTCATGCAAATCTGTATTACCAGTGAAATTAATAACTTCGGTCAGGAGATGATTTAATATTGCTTGAGGATTGGTTGAAGGAGCAGTTTCAATGGCGTTTCGTAAACGAACAAAACCGAAAATATCACGATTCGCGTTCATTGCTTCTACGATGCCATCACTTGTTAGAATAACCACATCATTTTTTGATAATATTGCTTCAATTTCTTCATACCCGAACTCCAAACTAAGCCCTATCCCAAGTGGCATGCCGCCGACCTCTAGCCATTCAACCGAACCATCTTGACGCTTGATGTAAGGCGAAATACCACCTGCATTAGTCACACATAGTTTAACGGAATTTGAATTGGATTCAATATCGGCTTGATTGGTCATAATTTCGACATAACATAAGGCACAATTCTGTCGTCGAGGTTTGGTGTAAGGTAATAATGCTTTATCAAGATGAGCTAAACGTTCGGTAGGAGATAAATCTAAGGAAAATGAGGAATCAAGTTGAGATAAACTAGCTGCCATTAGCAATGCCGCCGAGACTCCTTTGCCTGAAACATCACCTATTGCTAAAACATAATGATTATCATTAAAAATATGGTGACTGTAAAAATCACCACCGACTTCACGGGCGGCTGTTGTATGACACATTACGTCAATGTTAGACCATTTTGGTATTGGAGAACAAGGTGGAAGTAAACTTTGTTGAATATCTTTGGCAAGGTCTAATTCATCTTTCATACGGCGATTTGCCTTTAAAAGTGTTATGTTAGTTATATGGAGTTGTTCCTTACTTTCGACATGCTTGAGACTGACATGCGTTAAGATACTTGAAGTCACCACCATTAATAATACCAATACAAAGAACGGAATTGCCATGTCACTTAGAATCTGCTGTGACTTAGCTTGTAATACCACTGTTGGTACATAAGAAACTACCTTCCAATGGTACTCAAATGTATCAATTGAGGAATCACTAGGGCTATAAGCCTGTGATGACCCTGTGCTTGACTTGTAACCTTCTATCAAAGGATAAACGGTTATAAAAGTAAATAGACCATCATCCGTATAAAACTGTCCCGATTCTGTTTGATTAATTTGTTGCCAGGCATCAGGAAAAGCATTTCCAAAGGTTTTATCTTTGCCATCTTCATACATAAATCCCCACTCATTTTTTGGTGTTGCCCCTCTTAACCAAAATCCTTCATTATTAAGCAACATTACCTCACTTGAAGCATTAACCGCAAGGTCACCAAGTTTGTTTAATAAATTTGCTCCGAGATAATTTAACAAGACTATACCGCGTTTTTCCCCATTCTGATTAAACACTGGTGTTCCAAAGCGAATCATCGGTTTTAATGGTTGCTCAATTTGTCCTTGTTCAATATTTAAATCAAGGGGCGAAACAAATACCTCACTTCGATTTAAGATAAAAGCATCTTGAAAATAGTAGCGTTTTCCTTTATTTTGCAATTTGTCTTCAGGTACAACGGTTGCAGTGTTCCCATCAAAATTAACACGTACAATTTCCATGCCTGTTGTATCAAAAAATCGAATTTGGTCATAAATTTTTTTCCTACTAGAAAATATACGATACTCTCGAACCAAATTAGTACGTTGTTTAGTTTCATTGCTACTAAGAAAGGAATGTAGTTCATTCAAATCTGCTAAGAACATCAAATCTGACACCACATAGCCAAACTCGCTGCTGATTTGTTCAGTTTGTCCATTTAAACTTTCAATAGTTTGAACCTCTAAGGTAATTTTAAATGTTCTAAAATCATTGTGGTAAATGATGGTTTCTACGATTATAATGGGTAACACTGAAAGTAAAACAGTAATCAAAAAACGTGACATTTCGCTCCGTATTTCATATTTGTCAATAGTACCTAAACAGCTAGAAGTTTTTGAATCCGTAGCCGTGATTTCTAATCATGCGACCTCACAATTGGAAATTACGGCTACGAAAACTGTGGCATATAAAAACAGGCTAGAATCCTGTGTTACGTGAATTACTTTGGTCTACGGAATGAAGTACGGAACTTTCTCGGACGCGATCTGCCAATATCACGCCGATATTGGGCACCTTCAAATTGAATACGTTTTACTCCATCGTAGGCTCGCAGTAAAGCAACGGACAAATCATCTCCAAGTGCGGTGACGGACAAAACCCGCCCTCCATTCGTTACTATCCTACCATTTTTCCCCGATGTTTCGGCATGGAAAACAAAAATGTCATTCAATAAATTAACGGTATCCAATCCTGTGATTGGTAGTCCTGTGGGAAAATAAGTACCTGGATAGCCAGGAGAAGCCATAACAATTGTTGCACATGTTTCCACTTGCCATTCTAGATTCACTTGGTCAAGTGTGCCATTGACACAAGCCATCATCACATCAAATATGTCGGTTTGTAGGAGTGGCAACACAGTTGAAGTTTCAGGGTCACCAAAAATAGTATTGATGTCTACCACTTTAGGTCCATCACCAGTAAGGATAATATCTCCATAAATGATGCCGACAAAAGGAGTGCCTTGTTGTGCCATGCCATCAACTATCGGCTTAAAAATGGTTTGCACAATACTATCAACCTGAGAGGTCTTTATCTCCTTGACAGGTGAAAGTGCTCCCATGCCAGCTGTATTTGGACCCTGGTTCCCTTCGTAAGCACGATTGTAAGAGCGAGCAGGGACAAGAGGTTTGATAGTCTTACCATCAGTAAAAGCCATCATGGCAATTTCAGAACCCTCTAACTTTTCTTCCACAACAACTCTATCACCTGCTTTACCAAAAACACGCACTACCATGATATGATTCAAAGCCGCACGTGCTTGCTTTGAACCTTTACATATAATGACACCACGTCCCCCCGATGAGCCATCTGCTTTTACCACAACAGGACTGTCAAAGTTATCGATAAAATCTTTGGCGGCTTCATACTCGCTAAAGACACCATGCTTAGGCGTGGGAACGTTATGGTGTTTCAAAAATTCTCTAGTATAGCCTTTGGACTTTTCTAATTGTGCCACAGCTTGGAGTGGTGCAAAAATAGCTAAACCTGCCTGCTTGAATTTATCAGCAACTCCAGCAAGCAATGCCTGTGGCGACCCAACAACGGTTAGGTCAACCTGTTTGCTCTTGGCAAACTTGACCAATCCATCCACATTAGTTGCCTCAATCGATACATTTTGGCTGGCAGCTAAAGCAGGAGCATCACGAGCAACATCACGTTCAGTCCATTCAGTCCCCGCATTCCCGGGTGCCACATAAATTTGTCCTACTTGTGGTGAACGAGCCAAAGCCCAAGCAAGTACATGTTCACTTGCCCCAGAACCAACGATAAATACGGTGTGTTCGGCCATAGTTCAATCCTTAAAAAACTCTAATGGGAGCGCCAAACTAAGGTTTGACAGTCAAGGCAAGCCTTGACGCTCCATAAGTATGTATAAATTCTATTATTCTTTACTTTTCATCAAGATTCGCCATTCCCCGCGTTGCACAGTTTTGCCATGTTGATTTTGCAATGAAGCTTGAAACGTGACTAAACCTCCGCCGAGTTTGGGCATTGGTTTTAATCCTTTGACCGTGACCACGAGATGGATTGTATCTCCTATGAAAATTGGCGAGCTAAATTTCCACTTGACTTCTCGAAAAGCTAAAACAGTTCCTTCGGCAAATCCTTGTCGTGCCACTAAACCTGTGGCTATTGATAATGCCAACATGCCATGTGCAATACGTGCCTCATAAGGAGTGCTTTCGGCAAACACAGCATCGGTATGCAATGGATTATAATCGCCTGAAAGCCCTGCAAAGCTAACAATATCCGTTTCGGTAATTGTCCTAGCTGGTGTGATTATTTGCTGTTCAAGTTCAAATTCCTCAAAATAAAGACCGCGTGTGTTTTTCATAATTTCACTTTATCTAAACAAGAAAGGTTTTTAAAAACCTTTCTTGTTTTTGCACATGATTATCGAATAACCTCGTGACCCCTCATGTATGGTCGCAATACTTCAGGTACAACAATAGAACCATCTGCTTGTTGATAGTTCTCTAAAATGGCAATCATCAAACGTGGCAAGGCTACACCTGATCCATTTAGTGTATACACAAATTTTGGTCTGCCACCATCTTTAGGACGATAGCGAATGTTTGCCCGACGGGCTTGAAAATCAGTAAAAAGAGCACATGAACTAACTTCTAACCAATCTTGACTTCCTTCAGCCCATAATTCAATATCAAATTTTATAGCGGCCACAAAACTTAAATCGCCTGTACACATCTGCACCACCCGATAGGGAAGTTTTAACCTGCGACAAATATCTTCGGCATCATCCAATAATTTATCTAATTCATCTCGCCCTGTTTCAGGGATGACAAATTTTACCATTTCCACCTTATCAAACTGATGACCACGCTTCATGCCACGGACATCCTTACCTGCACTCATTTTTTCACGGCGAAAACAAGGCGTGTAGGCAACATGATAAATTGGAAGTTGCTGTTCATCTAATATCTCATCGCGATATAAATTTGTCACGGGTACTTCAGCAGCCATGCTGTTCGATATGCATATCTAACATCCAGGTGATAAGAGCTCGTTGCAGTCTAGCCCCTAAACCTTTCAACACATAAAAACGACTGCCTGATAGTTTGGTGCCTCGTTCAAAGTCAACTATATCTAATTTAGTACCTACTTCCCAATGAGGCAAAATAGGAAAATCATTTTTTTGCTTTTCGCCCACCTCACGTACTACAACATTGTGACTCTCATCGGGACCAACAGGAACACCATTATAAGGCATGTTGGGTACGTAGAGAAGTTTTTCATTTAGTTCTGATTCAACTATGCGAAGTTGCTCATCGAAATTACTAATATCAATATTGACATTGGTCATCCGTTCTTTTTGGGATTCAGCTTCTGCCTTTTTGCCCTCACGAATGAGTTGACCAATTTTTTTAGAACCTGATTTGCGTTCAGCACGCTTTGCCTCAACTTCCTTCAAAATTTCACGTCGGATGACATCAGCTCGGATAATATCATCAATGGGAGCCTCCGTGTTTAAATCTACTAAGGCTTGTTTAATTTTTTCTACATTATTACGGATAAACTGCAAATCTAACATTTTTCACCCTTCTTTCAAACAGATAAATTATAAATCCCAATAATTATAAAGGCAAATTAGCTACAAGGCAAAATGTAAGTTTAATTATGTTAAATTAAATGGGAATCTAGGAGCGAACAAGCTCGCTTGACTGGAGGGTCAAAGTAAGCTTTGACATGAAAAAGTAAGCTTTGAGCCTCAGCTATTGCAATCAAGTAAAAGTTATCTCCTCAAGATAATTTGAGCTTCCATGTATTTAACTGCTTTACCAGCAATCAAAACACGGTCGTCTTTTAATTCACACTGCAACTCGCCACCTCTTTGTGAAAGTTGACGAGCCGTCAGTGATGTTTTATCTAATTTCTCTGCCCAATACGGCGTTAAAATACAATGAGCCGAACCCGTTACTGGGTCTTCATTAATGCCATATTGTGGTACAAAAAATCGGCTGACAAAATCCACTTCATCACCTGGTGCAGTTATAATCACCCCTCGTAAATCCAATTGACTTAGGCATGAAAAATCGGGCTTTAGGTCACGTATCTGTGACTCGCTTTCATAAACAACCATGTAATCTGTAGATACCAACACTTCAACAGGTTCAGGCTCATGTCCTAGACCGTCCATTAACTGTGCGGGTGGTGAGCATGGTTTGCCCGCTTGATTGGGAAAATCTAGGACAAACCAATCATCACGTCGGGATACATGTAAATCGCCGCTACGTGATTCGAAGGTGATATTTTCCTGTTTATACATCTGCTCATGAAAAATCACGTAAGCTGTAGCCAATGTTGCATGCCCACACAAATCTACTTCAGCAACGGGTGTAAACCAACGAATATGGAATCTATCTCCCATTTGGATAAAGAAAGCGGTTTCAGATAAATTGTTTTCGGCGGCAATCCTTTGCATCTTTTCATCTGAAAGCCATTTTCCTAACGGACATACAGCCGCAGCGTTGCCATGAAACGGCTTGTCGGTGAAGGCATCTACCTGATACATGGTAATTCGTTCCCATTCCTTATCACGCGGGTCATCAACGATTGTGCCGTAATCACCAACTGCCACAATTTTATCAGTGTCATTCCAATCATTATTATCAATGACGTACTGAAAAAACTCTTTGTTTTCCTCTGTGGTATATCGGTGTAAATCTTTTGCCCATGGCATGGCAAAATTAAACGGCAGTGAAACCTCTGAGATAACATCTTTCGTTACGTTATGATACTTAAAATATTCTCCCATAATTTACCTCCTAAATAGCATGTGTCAAAAATTAACGAATAATATATTTATATCGAGCAGGGGTAGTTGTTACCATTGCCTGCCCGCTAATAACCAAAATTGCTTCATCCAATTGCGGACCAAATCCATGCAAGGTATATTCGCCACGATTATTTTTGTCCAACAACATGCGATTAACTGTCGGGTTACGAAGGGTATCAAATTCAATTATGTAGATTATAAATCGTTGCTCTAAAATATTATCGGTGCGAATAAAACCTTTTGCTTGCCAGCCATCATCGCCATCCTCGGCAGAATGAAAATAATCAAGTTCAGGGATTTGAATATCATCAATGGCTAAGCCTTGCAGGTTGACCGCATCATCGCTGATATGCTCAAACCGAATTAGGATTTCCTGCCCGATATAAGGTGATAAATCGGCGATTTCCTGTTGCCATGTGGGCGATGACCCGTTACCTGACATACCCGTAAAGCCATGTCCGTAAGAATTTCCTACTGGGTTGACATCGGTAGTCGAAGAGGCGGGCAAAATATCCCATGTCTTCCCACTATCCGATGAAACGGTAATGTAAGCATAATCCCAATCCTGTTCAATGTCGTACCATGCCCAAAATGTGAGCGTTGCCTGCGTCAGATTACTCAAATCAAAGGCACGAGTGAGATGTGTATTGCACTCATCTCCACGATTGCTGTACCATTGATAACTGCCACCATGTGCTTGATTATTGATAAGGGGGACAGTTGTTGGAGCCTCAAACGTAATGGTTAAATCGGTATCGGTTTCGGGTTTAATTGCTACATAATCTACGCCGTATTGATGCACTAATTCGGTTTGTTCGACAGGGAACATGGTCAAATTAGTTTGTGCCATCAAACCATGTATCTCAATATCAGCAATATTATATCCCCACATGCCATCTCCTATAGAAATATTATTCAGATAGTTTGCAAGTGCAAAGTCTGCAAAAAGCTGGTCAAAGTTCACAGCTGCTTTAATGTCATGCAATGCTTGCTCAAAACCAAAAACTCCATTTCTAGGTTGAGCCACCAATTGACGAATAGCATCTTGTCCGAACCTATCATAAAAATATGACAAAAATAAAAAACTTGCTCCGTAATTTGCCAAACGAATGCTATCAGTACGTCCCCAACTGGTCAATTGCAAATCGGTGTCTGTGAGATAGTGAGCAAGAAAATTACTTTGCCCATGCCCATTGACAAATTCGGCTAATTCACTAAGCCCTTCATTCACCCAAGCATCTTCGTTGGCATCAAGGTGCCAATGAATCATGTGCTGAAATTCATGGGCAATCACCCCATCAAAACGAGTTGTACCAGGTCGCATGATATTGGCATTAATCAGAATGATTTCTCGTTGATTGCTGTAGGGGTCAGCCGTATGAGAATATTCATTTGAAGATGCAAAATAGCCAGCTACACCTGGCACATTTGCCATCAAAATATGAATACGGTAATCGTTATCAATGCCTGGTGACCATTCTGTACCAAAATAAGCATGATTTGTAGGATAGGTTTTGGTTTCAAATTTTTCCGCCGAATTGATTAAATCATCCTCGTTTATTTCAAAATCATTGTCGACCCACCAATAGCTATGTTCGGTGCGATAGGCAACATTGGCGGTAATTTGGAATTGTTCGGGTGGTAACTTGCTGGTATCTACTATCCAAAAGGTATCATCATCACCTACATTAAAATTATTCCTGACAGAAACAAGCATTTCCTGTCCGTAGTGTGAATCAGATTTGAATCTATGGGCAAGGTCATTTAGGTCTCGTACAGGAATGATAGCTTGCCTGAGTTGTTCGGCTGTGGTATGCTGTTAAAATACAAGCAAAAATAATCGTTAAAAGGGCGATAAAATAAATGCTATAATTTTTCATGTTTTCCTCATGAGTTGTAATACATTATTCTAATGATGAAATGTAGATGATACTTCAAAAAGAAAAATAAAGCAAAAAATATGCAAAAGTCAGTGTCTTAAAAACCCAAGTTTATTTAAGAAACTTGGCTCTTTTAGTAGACCC
>NBMH01000172.1 GCA_002084875.1 Anaerolineaceae bacterium 4572_78
GTTAAGGTAAGAGAAGTCATCATTAATATCCCATTCTGAAAATAATGATAATTAATAAATAATCACAGGAAATGATACATCCATTGCTAACAAAAAGCAAATACAAGTATAAGTTTTAGTGACGGAGTTGCAATCGTTATTGTCAATCGAAGAATTGACAAGCAATTAGCCAATGCCTGAAACACCAACCTTCATAGTTAAGGATTATATTTTTTATTACGCAATAACTCTATAGAGTTTTCTTTCATTTTTTAACTCCCGTATGGCAATCCCGATTACATTCCCAATCAGCGATGCAACTTGCATCGAAAAAATTGCTACATTCATATCGCACTACTTGAATTGTCCAGTGACCGTAATAATTTGAAATAGGAGGGGTAGTAAAAACAATATCCCACTTACCAGGAGCCCAATCGGGAGCTGCTGAACTTGGGCCAGAAGGGTATGATAACGCTGAAAAGTTACCATTTGAGATGCGTACACTGAATCCGTTTACTTTATTTCCGGCAGTATCTTTTATTATCCCTCGAAAATGTACTATACCCTCGTTTTTATCGGTGAACCATCCTGTGGGACAAAAGGCATATTTTTGTTGGCATGTATCAGCAGGTTGTGGCTGCGGTTGGGGTTGTGGCTGAGGTTGATCTTGGGGAGGAGGTGTATTTGTAGGTGGTTTTGGTTGTGGATTGTATGATTGAGCTGGTGGAGGTGCAGCACCTGCATCAACGACAGGAACATTATTAATATCGCCTTCCACTTCGGTTAATGGGGCATAAATCCAACCTTGCACACTATCATAGTTGATGACAAGCCAATCTCCTTGCTCATTTCGTCCCAATACTTCTGATTTGTAGCCAGTAGAAACCCCTCCTATTCGTCTGTAATTCGTGCTGGGCCCATTGCGAATATTTACCCTATTCGTAGTTACGGTAAGTTGGGGTGGTGGCTGCGGTGTGTTTGTTGGTACAGGGGTGGATAATTCCACTGGTTCGACAACAGCTACTTCTACGGGAGTATTCGTAGGCATTTCCACTTCAACTTCCAATGGAGGGGTTGGTGTAAATGTAGGGAATGTTGTCCGTGTAGCAATTTCTTGGATATGGCTATCACCATCAGGCGAAATCTCAGGCGAGGCACATCCCAATAAAACCAATAACATTATCCAAACCAATATAAATTTAACAAATCGATATATCATAATTTCTCTCCTTAATTTTGTGGGGCGTACCTTGTGGTCGCCCTATCGTTGGGCAAGCACAAGACACTGCCCCTACTCACTCCTAACAAAATCAATATGAGCATACGTAAAAGGTGGACCCTCTTGAGCAATTATTTCTACTGTTGGAGCTATCTGTTCACTGTCTCTCATCAAATGCACAGTATACTTACCTGGCAAGTATGGGGAATGTTTATACTCAAAATTCATGGTATGGTTATCCCCTCCACGCGTACTTTGATTAATACTCGGAGCTGAAATATTACTTAATTCCTCCGCACCCGTTGGAATAATAACCCTCATGTGAAGATTTGCCATAGTTTCCCCATAACCTGTAGATACATCTCCTTTCCAAACTAGACCTGATATCCGAAACTCAACCTGTGACCCCGTTAGATGGGTGATGACATTTGCTGGGAATGGATAACTCGGGGCAGGTGTTGCCGTCGGCAAGGGTGTGTCAATAGGCAATGGTGTGTTAGTTGGTATAGGGGTATTTGTTGGTGGTTGAGGTTGCGGTGGTGGTTGAGGCGGTGATGTATTTGTCGGAATAGGTGTATCAGTTGGAGGAACGGCGGTTGGTTCTTCAATCACTTCTATAACAGGTGTGTTAGTATCAGTTGGTAATGGTGTATTAGTTGGTAACGGAGTATCAGTTGGAAAAAGTGTAGCCGTAAATATCGGACGCGGCGTTTTTGTTGGTGTTGGTGTTGGTGTCGGTGCCTGCACAAGTAATGAACCAAGTGAGCATCCTAAGCCAATAATTAATTGTGTAAAAATGATAGTAATAAGTATGTGTTTATTCTTCATTATACTCCTTGTCCAGGTCACAATTCTGTAGAAAACTATTGACATGCATAGACATTAATCAACAGTTTGCTTACACGGGTGCAACCAGCCCTCTAACCCGTCCTTTGGCAAGTGACTTTTCCACAAAAAACTTATTGAAGCGACAAAGCGTTAGACCTGACAGATTTTTAGAAACCTGTCAGGTCTGGATCCAAAAAGCGTCGGGTTAGACATGCCAGGTCTGGATCCAAAATGTTACTTTATTAACATTTCAAATCTACACCATAAAACTATTTTTGGCAAATTTGTCAAAGAATAATGCGAAGCAAAGACAAGCATTACAACTATTTCTATAATTTTTTAACATTGTATCCAAAAAAATAGGCATGATTGACAAATTAAGTATGCAGGATTATACTACATTGGAATCTGTATTTATCAATCCCATGTAGAATGGGTATCTTGCCAGAATTTCATGCAGAGCAACCAAGATTCCCGCTCATGTGCGGTAGGATACCCGCATTATGTGAGGATGGGTGGTTTGCGAGGAAAACAACTATGTACGAAAAAGACCCACTCTTTGGTGTGAAATTAGCTTCTTATGTTGTAACCGATGTTATTGGACATGGGGGGATGGCAAATGTATACAAAGGCTATCACCCCGCCTTAAATCGTTACGGAGCCATTAAAGTCATTGGGCATAATTTACGACATGACCCTAAATTCAAAGAGCGATTTCAACGGGAAGCCCAAGCTATTGCTCTACTCCGTCACCCAAATATCGTCCAAATTCTTGACTTTGGAGAACATACCATTGGTTATTTCATGGTCATGGAATTCATCGAAGGCTATGACTTGGAAACAACACTCAAACTTCAGGAGGAGTTGTTGCCCCTTGAAAAAGTTATCAGAATCATCAAAGATATTGCCTCAGCCCTAGATTATGCACATGGGCATAAGATTATTCATCGTGATGTAAAACCCTCAAACATCATCATCAATACAGAGGGACAAGCTATCTTGACTGACTTTGGGTTGGTCATGACAATGGAAGCTCAAGGAAGCCAAGCTACAAAAGGCACTACATTTGGAACTCCTCATTATATTGCTCCCGAACAAGCAATGTCTTCAGCGGCTGCCTTACCTGCCAGTGATATTTATTCATTGGGGATAGTTCTTTATGAAATGGCAACAGGACAACTTCCATTTGATGATGATTCTCCTTTGAGTGTAGCACTCATGCACATTAGCGACCTGCCCTTGCCACCCACAAAAATCAATCCCGACTTGCCTATTGGGGTCGAGGCTGTGATTCTTAAGACCCTTGCCAAAGATGCCTCTGACCGTTATACCACCGCAACAGAGATGGCAACCGCTTTAGAGCTGGCTTGGACAACTGATACACCAATTACAGAACATCCATCTGGCACGTACATACCCATGATTCCTAGTGGGGTTCCATCACCCGCCAATGAAGGAACAGACTCCACCATTCCGAGTCCCATTATAACGGGTTCTGTTGTGCCAAGTTACGATGTTAGTTCTAAACCAACTCATCATGCCGAACCGCAACATGAGCGTGGGGCATTCAATATTCCTAAAAAATATCTCATTGCTGTGCCAATCTTTGCCATTTTAATGACTATCTTAAGTGGACTTGTGGTGGCATTGGCATTTTTGTACCTGGGACCCACCAGTCTGCAAGATAACAATGGAATTGTTGCCGCAGTGATAGTGGTTGAAACACCAACTTCTACTCCAGCTATTACTCCATCTCCATCACCGAGTCATACTTTTACATTCACACCTGAACCAACTGAAACACCAACATCTACAGCAACCGATACACCGACTTTTACAGCAACACCTGAACCAACCGCCACATCTACGGCAACGGCGACGGCTATTGATACAGCAACAGCAACACCTCCACCAACAGCCACTTTTACCAATACGCCCATGCCATTACCGACTGCTACACCATTGCCGATGAATACTCCCGTTCCCGAAGTAGTACCTGCCGGTCCTATAACACGAGACCAGTTGCGGGGCAAAATATTATTTAGGACAGACCGCGAAACTACAACCCAAATTTATTATATGGAAGCCGATGGTTCAAATCAACAGCGACTAGATGATTGGGCGGTTTATTTGGAATTGCAACATCAATTAAGATTTTCGCCGCGAGGAGAAGGGGAGATTGCTGTTCGTGATGAAGGCAATTTTAATTTGTGGTGGGTAAACAATCCATCAGGTTTTGACATGCAAATTACCAAAATACATGGCGACGAGTATGACCCAGCTTGGTCACCTATCGATAATCGCATTGCCTTAGTTTCAGAATCTACAGGAATAACAGATATTTATCTTCTTAACTTAAGCGGTAGCTCATTCTTACGTTTAACCACGAGTGAAAATGCCTTTGATAAACATCCCACATGGTCACCCGATGGGCAGAAGATTGCTTTTTGGTCAGACAGGAGTTTTAGTGGAAAGCGGCAAATTTGGGTCATTGACTTGGCAACACGAATAGAAAGTAGCCTTTCTGATAATCCATTTAATGATTGGGACCCAGTATGGGTCCCATGACGCACAAGCTAAACCTTTTGTAATTATTCACTCCTCCTTCGTTAGTAGACCTCACCCCCTCTCCCGTGTGGGGAAAAGAGTCTCTTATTCCCTTCTCCTTGCAGGGGAGGGGCTAGGGGTGGGGGTGCAAACACTATATCACCACGCGGGTAAATTCACCGCTATCGGTATCATAATAACCGAAACTAGGCGAACCAAAACGCCCCATGATTTCACCAGGATTTACCATTAAGGTATCATTTTCTTTTTGATGCCAAAATACATGGGTATGTCCATAAAATACCGCACTGTATTTTCCTGTAGCTACCAATCCCTCCGCAATCTCAGGATAATGTGTAAAGGCGATAAACTTGCCATCTACTTCAAATATGCCAAGTGGATTGTAAAAAGTAACATTCCCTACCGAGTCAGCTATTTTCATAAGTAAGAGCATGTCACCATCATTATTCCCTTGTATGCAATGAATGGGACCACGAAAGGCATCGGCAATTTGCTTGAGGGTGAACGGGGCACAAAAATCCCCAAGAAAAATCATGGCATCCACACCTTCTAATTTCTCAAGTGCTTTTTCTAAATTCCAAATATTATCATGAATATCTGATAAAACAGCGATTTTCATTTTGTCTCCTTAATTAGTTGGAAATGCGAAAAGATTTCGCACACCTAATTCCTAACTCGTAAATTTATCGTAAAACTCGTTCATCACCCATGCGACGAGTGATTCCTTGATTATCGGCATACTCCAATAGAGCCAAAGCATATTTGCGACTCGTTTGAAACACATCACGAACTTGAGCAACAGTAATGCTACCGTTTTCAGTGATGAATTTCTCAAGCCAATCAGCAAACTCATGGAATGTGCTTGTCAAAAATAACACATCGGGAGTGGCTCGAATTAATGTTTTTGTTTCAAAAACGGTATTAAATAAGTCCTCATTGTTGTTCAATAAATTCAAACATTCTTTTGTCGAAGGTGTCGTAAAAGGATGTTGAACAAATTGTTGAAGTAGGGCATTGATTGTATTTTGTTGGCTAGAAGTCAATTGAGGTTTATATCCTTTAAGGCATATCAGTTTCTCAATGGTTTCTAAAATACCCTCTTCTTTAACTTGGTGAACAACTTTATTCAACAAACCCATTTCCAATTTGAGCCGACTTTTTAATTCCCCATGTGGCATGCCGACCCGCAATGGATTTGTTTTATGATAACTTAATAAAATTCCTCGCAATCGTTCCGAAATATTTTGCCAGCCTACTTTAGAAGCAATAACTGTTTTTGATTTTACCCCCCACATTTTCCCATCTCCTAGTAGGGGAGGGGCTAGGGGTGGTTTTTTTTGCTCCCTCTCCTTTGAAGGGGAGGGTTGGGGAGGGGTCTTTGGTATAAAAAAAACGGTTTCATTTTGAATAAGCGTTTTTAATGCCTGAACAAAATCATGTTCAGAAAGCGAATGTTGCTTTGCCAATTCGCGAATCTGCATGGGGCTTGATTTGTCCAATTTATCCAAGATTAACTCTTCAGGTGTTCCATTGGCTAAGATAACTAACCGTTCAATTAATTCAGAACGAAAACGGCGATGTCTGCGGCGAGGTAATGGGTCAACCACCACTCCACCCCCGATGGTGATACTTGGTGATGGCTGACGAATGATAAACCTGTCCCCTTTCACTATCGGAATCCGTTTTACTAGACGTAAATATCCACTACATTCGGTTGCCCCTGCAAAAATATCTACCTGTTGATTGTGTTTCAATGAACGAGCGGCATCAGGCAAACACCGTAAATATGTATCAATTAATTGCGATGGTTCTAACCAATTGGGTAGCGTAACCACATCCCCACGATGTAAATCAGTACCTGTCCGACCGTGAACCCTCCATCAATTAATGTGCCAGTAACAACAGTGCCAAAACCGCTGACTGTGAAAACGCGGTCAATCAACAAACGTGGTCGCCCCTTATCTGCACGAGATGGAGATTTTGCCAAAAGCAAGGTTAATTGCTTGAGCAGTTCATCAATTCCTTCGCCTGTTGTGGCACAAACAGGCACAATTTCCGCGTCCGCTAAACGGGTATTTTCCAGCGTTTCGACCACATCCATTTGCACCAGTTCCAGCCATTCCTCATCTTCAGCTAAATCTGTTTTGGTGATGGCGACTAAACCGACAGGTACCTCAAGCAGGTCTAATATGTGCAGATGTTCACGCGTTTGAGGCATGACCCCTTCATCGGCGGCAATGACAAGCAAGGTTAAATCAATACCTCCTACTCCCGCCAACATGTTTTTGATAAAGTCAATATGACCAGGTACATCTACAATTCCCACAAGTTCACCTGAAGGCAATGTCAGCCAGGCAAATCCTAAATCAATTGTCATACCCCGCTGTTTTTCTTCTTGCAAACGGTCAGGGTCAATGCCAGTGATAGCCTTGATAAGAGTTGATTTTCCGTGGTCTACATGACCCGCAGTGCCGATAACATGCATTAGATTTGTCCATCCTCCGTCAAAATTTCTTCAAAACGAGCTTGCCAATCTTTTGCCATGCTGGCACGCGTTAGCATGTCCTCCTCTAAAATTTTGAGAAGCAAAGTAAATTGCGTGTTCATGGATGGAATCTGCGAAGCAGTAGTTTGAATGTCACGCTCAAAACGGTCAACCCTGCGAGCAAATTCTTGGAACTGTTCACCGTATTCTACAGAACGCCGCTTGAATTTCAAGTCAAACGCTGCTTGCCAGTCGTTCAACTCAGATAGCTTACGGTCAACCGATAGCCGTTGTAACTCTGAAAATTCGTGCTGACTTCGTTGTAATTTTTCTTGAAATGCTTGCAAGGCATCTAGTGCTTTCAAATTACGCTGATAATGTTCGGCATAACGCACCATGCGAGACTCGTATTCATCTAAACGGCGATTAACACCTTCTGAAAAGCCATCCCATGATTTTACAGTTCGTTCCACCTGAATATATTGGTATTGCAATTTATCGACTTGAGTGCGAATATTTTCACGTGTTGCTTCCAATGCCAGTTGAAACTCTCCAAATTGAGGTATTTGTTTTTCTAGCAAATCTATTTTGGCAACTTGCAAGTCAATCTTACGTCCCTGTTCATTTGCTTGTGAGATAAGTTCATTGATGCGTCGAGTATCACTTCGTTGAGTATCCTCAATAAATTTAATGGGACGCACTTGTTCTTCAGTGTTTCGTTCTAATTCATCAAAACGCTGTTGAACCGAATTCAATATAGTAGCTTGACGTTCTGTTTCTGCTCGAGATAGGGCAACCAGTTCATCTAAATTGATGAGCTTTTCCAGTTCACGCCGCAAATTGTTGATAGAGCGATTTAGTCCTTGCAATTCCATCTGACGAGATTGAGCAGTATCTCGCAAAGCTTGGGTCTGTTTTGTTTGTTGTTCTTGCAAGGCTTTTAACATGTCTGTCTGAAACCGCTCCATTTTTCGTTCAATGGTATTGAACTGTGATAGCAAGGCTCGAACTTCGGTCAACTCTTTTTCTAATGATTGTACACGGTCATACAATTCAACTTTTTCTGACTCGTTTAATTCAAGTTGATGCTGTAATTCTTCTAGTTCAGTGCGGCTCCGACGATAGGCTTGGTCTAAAAAGGTAATTCGATTTTCTAAATGCGTTCGTTCCATGTTGGGTGTGAAATATTCCTGATGAAAAAGTTAATTAAAATTCTATTTGTTTATTGTAGCACAAATACAAAAAACAGCTAAATTAGGATAGTTACCGCTGAACTGATTTTTTGTAAACACATCAACATTTTTGTTAAGCAATCCCTCGTTCCAATGCTCTGCGTTGGAACGTAGTAGTAGTACAAGAAGGTGCTCTGTCTGCGTTGGAGCGTAGTAACAAGAAGGTAGTGAGCAATTACGATTTGGGGGCAAATTGGATTATAATATCAATATTACTCTCAAGCTTAACATCATCTCGTGAGACTGAACAGAAAAGAGTAATCTACACAATTTGCCATTTTTGACAAAATATGTTAAGTTGTTTTTTGTAAGTGTGGAATCTTTAATGTTTCCACTAAGGGTATGTCATGAATAAAATCACAAATTTTTTCACACCGCATGTTTTTGCTGATGAAAACGAGACTAGAACAAACAAGATATTTTATGGTATCTTACTTATTTCAATGGTATCAACGGTGATTTTTGGTCTGATGAATTTTGTCATCTATGAAGGCTCTATTGGTCGTTTCCTGCCTCCGTTAATTGTTCTCATTCCGTTAATAATTAGCTACACCTTGCTTCAAAATGAACGAGTGAAGGAAGGTAGCATTGTCTACGCAAGTGCAATGTGGTTATCACTTACACTGTCGTTTCCATTTTCTGGAGGCATACGTAGTTTATGGTTTAGCGGTTACATTGTGCTTATCATTTTGATAATAATGTTGCTAGGGGAACGAATTGCTTTTATTTTTACAGGATTGAGCATTTTAGCAGGAACGGTTATTTTTGGACTTGAGTTAATCGGCATGTTACCTGAAGGTAATATAATCGTTAGTCCAGTTGAAGCTTGGGTTTACCAAATTATTTGTTTGATTGCTACAAGTTTCTTTTTATATACTATTATGCAAAACATGCAAGACATCCTTTATCAAACAAAAGCAAGTGAACAGGCTCTCCGCAAAAGCAATACAGACCTAGTAGCCATTCGTGGTTCACTTGAAGAACGAATTGCTGAACGAACACGTATGCTTGAAATTGGGGTAAAAGCAAGCCATCGCATTTCGACTATTCTTGATGAAGTAACGCTGATTGACACTGTAGTGCAACAGATACAAACGACTTTTAACTATGATTATGTTAAGATTTACTTGTTTGATGAAGCTAATGAAAATGTAATCATGGAAGAAACGTCAATACTAGCTGTGCCAATTGCATCGGGTGAAAATGTGCTAGGCGTTATTCATGTGCGGCATGATAATCCTGACAATATGACCACTGAAGCGATTAATTTTATTCAATCTATTGCTCATCAAATGGCAAATACACTCAAAAATATTCAGTATATTGCGGATGTCCGAACAGAATTGGAAGAAGCTCGTCGCTTGCAAGAACGGTATATGCACCAATCATGGGAAAAACGCAAACTTACTCGTCATGGTCAAAATCGCTCTCTTTTTGGTACAACAGGCATGCCACCGCCTTCTGAATCGGTGATTGCTCAAGCACGCCAAGAATCCATGCAACATCGTAAACCAACTCCTATTGCACTTGGTGAATCGAAGCAACAGCTAAACCTTTCGCACTCTAACCATGATGAAGATGAGTCATCTACATGTGATGATACGCTTGTTGCTCCGATTGTACTACGCGATGCCATTATTGGTGATGTACAATTGCATGGTGTTGAGCCCAATAAAGAATGGACAGAAGATGAGTTAGCTTTAATTGATACCGTTGTCGACCAAGTTGCTCAAGCTGCTGAAAATTTACAGCTTTTTGATGAGATTCAAGAACGTGCCAGCCGTGAAGCACTTATCGGGCAAATGGTCAGCACAAGAGCTATCGCACCCAACTACTAACCCATTCCTTTTTGAAGGGGAGGGTTAGCAAACTCAACTTGTCTAATTTTTTGGCAATTATTGGCATTTAGACGCATTCTAGTACATTACGATATAGAAGATTTGAAGAGTGATATTCAAACGCTACAAGCATTGGGGCGATTATGATTGTTGTGGTTAGCAATACATCACCTATCACCAACTTGGCTACCATTGGACTAGAGCTGTTTAATGCTAGTTGTAGGGGCGTACGGCCGTACAATTGGGGCTGTTCAAAGCTTGCTTTGACATGAAAAAGCAAGCGATTTTATGCTCCATAAATCCTAAGCCATGTTTTTTGTTTTAGCATTAAACAGCCCTTTGGGTGGGGTTTTCCTGCCCCCCTCTCCTTGTAGGAGAGGGGTTGGGGGTGGGGTATACCAGAGGGAGTGAATACATCAAGACACTAAGAGAAAAATTTAACCTCGCTTTCGATAAAGAACATTCCAAAACACTTCGCATAATCATCTTAATAGCTATGCTTATTCCCTTATGGGTAATTGCTCGCATGACAAACATGTGGCTTTCGGTTTTTTTAGCGGGCATGGGCATTGCCATAGGACATTGGTACAGTTATCGTTATTTGGAAAAAAAACACATTGTTATACGGATTGGTCTGTTTGTTGCCATTCATATCGCTTTTGGGGCAATGCTAGTCGGTTTGGTAATCGGTGCCTCTTTTCCCCAAGTTCAATTTGCCATTTTCAGTCAAGCCATTACCAGTTTCGATTTGCGATATCGTCGTAGCTTGTTCAATACACTGTTACATAGTTTAGCAAATTTGTATGTGGCGGCTAGCCTTAGTAGAACTTATGAATTTGGTTTATACCTCATTGCTTTTGCCGTTTTGGTATTAATTGCTTACTTTATCGCCGAGCGTGAAGACGGATTTAAATCGGCAAAATTGATACCAAAAAGGGTACAGAGTCAACTCCGTAACCAGAATCACCTCGCCGAAAATAACAAAAAATGGAATATCGGCATGTTTATTGCTGGCTTTGGGATAATCACATTCATGGCGATATTTGTGATTTTCTTATTTACCCCACGCTTTGTTGGTCGTCCAATCATACCTGCCTTTTCATTTAACATGCCATTGCGAGGCGGCACTAAATCTGAAATCATCAATCCAGGTGTACCATTAATCCAAATCAACGGCTGGAGTGATGATACTAGCGATTATTATTATGGTTTTAGCACTGACCTTGATTTGCGTTATCGAGGTGGTTTGAGTGATGATATTGTCATGTATGTTCGTAGCCCAAACCGCAGTTATTGGCGAAGTCATAGCTATGATACATACACAGGAGAACGTTGGATACAAGGAAATGAAACCGTATTCAATTTACGCAGAGGCGGCGGCTTCCATTTTCAACTACCACGCCCAATTGGTTCTCCCGTAAAAACTGCCTATCAACATCCATCAACATGGGGGGACCGCCTTACACAAACATTCATGATTGTTAGAGACCAACCCAACTTAATCTTTACCGCTTATCGTCCTCATGAAGTTTTCATCGCTTCTGAACGGCTATCCATTCATGTAAGTGGTAGCCTTCGTTTACCTCAAGCATTACGAGCAGGAACAACATACAGCGTCGTATCGTATCGTCCCGAATTTGACCCCGCAGTATTACGACAAAATTCAATGAATTATCCTAATATTGTGATTGAGCGTTATCTTCCCTTGCCTGATAATATTTCTGTCCGTGTGAAAAATTTGGCGAAAACATTAACCAAACCGCATGACACTAATTATGATAAGATTATTGCCTTGAATAACCATTTACGAACAGAATACCTCTATAATCCTTTTCCACCTCCGCATCCAGTCGGTGCTGAAGTGGTGGATAACTTTCTTTTTGTGGATAAGGAAGGTGTATGTGAACAATATGTTACTGCTTTAGTGGTCATGGCTCGCACATTGGGGATTCCTGCCCGTTTGGTAACAGGCTATGGGACTGGCGATTACAATAGATTAACAGGTTATTATCAAGTGCGAATGAATGATGCTCATGCTTGGGCAGAAATGTATTTTCCTGAAATGGGCTGGGTACCTTTTGACCCAACTCCTGGCTGGATACCTGAACCTTATCCCACCCCCATACAACGTTGGTTCTTCTCTGATTTTGGCGACCAACTACCACAATTTGAGTTATACATTTCACCAATTGTCTCAGGCATGATGGGCTTATCAGCAATAGGCTCCATTGTTGTAACTGCGTTCATTATCGTAGGGATAATTGCCGTACTGATTTTCTTAATCAGACAATTGTCATGGTCGAAAAAACAGGATAGCTACTGTTATAGTTCAGTTGGGAATGAAACCAGTCGTAAAATAATTTGGAAATTATATCGTCGAGCGATGAGATTTCTAGTACGTAAAAAATATCGTCCTCGCTTGGAAAGTGAAACATTAACCGAGTATGCTAATACGTTAGAGGACATGCCTGCCCTAAAAAAATTGACCAAAGCGGCTGAAATAGCTATCTATCGTCCCATGCCACCCGATAATGCAACAGTTGACTCGGCACAAGAGGCTTTGTCATTCTTGAAGAAGAAGTAGAGTAAGATTCCCTCTCCTGTGGGGGAGGGGTTAGGGGTGGGGGTGAATGTTTATTTTTGTGTAGTAGTTTAAGCTCCTTAATTTTTTGCCTCAAATTTGGCAATACGCTTTTTTAACTTTAATAACTCAGATTCCTTCTCTTGAACCAACTTCTCTTGTTGAGCGAGTTGTTGTGAGAGCATGGTAGCCGTTTTCCGACTTTGGTCAAGTTCTGCCTCTAAGGTAGCACTACGACGACTGGCATCCAAATCATGATTACGCAATGTCCAACGCAATTTTTTTGATTTGGCTAATAAATTGTTATATGTTTGAGCATTGCCGATTGCTATAGCAATATAATTTGCTATTACTTTCATTAGCTCTATTTCAGGGTAGGTAAAAATACGTTTATTAAACGGATTGCCTACGATTACAATACCAATTGCCTTATCTGCTAAAATAAGCGGTTGAAAAATTAACGGTCCTATTTCATCTTCAGCTCCCATCATAGCCATAATAAATGCTATATGAGGATTTTCATCTTCAATGGTGTTTATAACAACTTGAGTTGTGTTATCGAGAGCATGCTTAATTATTTTATTTTGATTACGTGGAAAAAGTACTGATGCTATACGTCCGTCACTACATGGATTGTGTATGGTTCGCATTCGTAATTGACTTGGCTCTTCTTTTTCTGCCAGAATAATTGCTCCCAAATCAGCCTCGATTGTTTTGACCATGCTTTCAGCAGCACTATCAACAATGGTATCTACATCAAGCGAGGAAGTGAAATGCGTTGTTGCCTTGAACATGTCAATAAGTCCATCCATTTGTTCATGAGAAATAGCGGAAAGGTGTTGTGTCTTTGAGAGTGGTACAGTAATAGACTTAAACATATCCTGATATACCGCTATCCACAACATCGGATAGACAATCATTTCAGCTAAGCGTACCCAAAAAACTTGTGATGGTTCGAGCAATAATTGAGCAAATGAGCCGATAATAAACACAAGCATCGCTAATATAACAATCACCTGATTGGAATTAAATTTGTAAGCTATGCTACCTATTATTAATAAGGCAATAATCAATTGCCAAGCCAACAAAAGTGTACTTATGTTAATTGTTGTTATTACCACAACGACTAATAATACGCAAACTAGAGAGGTGTTGATAACAATAAATGTGCTTGCTACAAAAGGATGGTTTCTAAAGTACGGTGAAAATCCCCAGGCTAATAACCCAAGTGAAATAACCACCAATACCTGCTCAAATTGGATTGTTTGCCCAACAAAAATCAATGATACTAATGGGAATATTAACCGAAAGACACCAAGTACACCAAACGTAATGGCAAAGCGGTGAGCATAACTGGTAGGAAATTTTTGTCTGTAACTAAAGGCAACAAAAAAACTAGATTCAATGGCAAAAAGTGTTAGTAAGTAGTATACTAAAGAAAAACTAAATGTATTTGCAAATGACATTATTCACATCCGATTGATAACTGAGCCTAAAACATGTCGTTTTGGACTCCTAAAAAATTAGTGTGCTAGAGCGGTGTAAGCGAATCTAAATATCTCTGATTCTATTATACCACAATTCATTTCAAAGAAACATTTTCATTCAACATATCCAATGTTTACCTAAATTTTAAGATTAATCCAAGTAGCTACACAGTAAAATCCAGTAGAAAACAATGTAATCACGTGGTCGCACAATGGAGCGAAAAAGCTTGCTTTTTCATGTCAAAGCAAGCTTTGACCCTCCAGTTTATTTTGTCAAAAAATAGCATTGAACAGCCCTAGGGGTAGGATCTACTAACGAGGTGTGGTGAATAATTACAAAACAATTTTGATAAACAAGAGAACAATAAAAATCGAATTTGCCGAAAAATAGGTGGCATGTTAAAATGAGGATAATTATTTGATTTTTGTGTTGTGTTCCTCTACCACTTTAGCAAACTCAAAATTTAATAGTTAGTTATATGATGGGTAAGGAGTTGATTTGACAGAACATGTAGCTTTTAAACGAAATATTGGACTGTTTAAGGCGGTTATGATAGGAATTGGTGCCATGATGGGACCGGGTATTTTTGCCCTACCGGGCGAGTTAGCCCACATGATAGGACCGTTGGGTATTCTGGTTTATCTGGTCATGGGTCTTTTAACCGTATTTACAGCACTGAATTATAGTGAATTGGGTGCGGCTATCCCTTTGGCTGGAGGCGGTTATTCTTTTACCAGTCGTACCTTGCCACGACCAGTAGCGTTTTTTACTGGCTGGTTTTTTTGGATAGGCA
>NBMH01000173.1 GCA_002084875.1 Anaerolineaceae bacterium 4572_78
GGTAAACAGTTGATGGATTTGCATGTGAATTTTGAGACTGTGGAGCCGTATCCGCTTATTCGCCAAGACAAGAAAGGTTTTGAAAACCTTTCTTGTCTTAAGCCTAAGCTCAAAGCTGATAAACTGCATGGTCGAATTATCCTCGATGACATGACGACTTTGGAGGGAGTGCCAGATGTTGCATGGGAGTATAAACTCGGCAATCGGTCGGCGTTGGAGTGGGTGCTAGACCGCTATAAGGAACGTAAGCCTCGCGACCCGACGATTAGAGAAAAGTTTGATGTGTATCGTTTTGCCGATTACAAGGAGCATGTGATTGATTTGCTTTGTCGGGTATGTACTGTTTCGGTAGAGACCATGAAAATTATAGAATTGTCAAAGAAAGTGAGTATTTAATCATGCCATTTTGGTTAAATATTTTTTGTATTCCTTGCAAGCTTTGCGATTCCTTCCCCGTAATTTTGCATAATGGCGAAGCATATCTATAATACGAACTGAAATATTTGTAGGGACAGTGCTTTATGCCTGCCCTCATCATAACAGGGCAACCACAAAGGTACGCTCCTACGAAAGTTATATATGATACAATTTTCATCAACACACCAAAAAATTATCGTTAAAATCTTACTTATGATAACTATCCTCATTGGGGGAGGCTTACGGCTGTATAACCTGCAATGGGATAATGGCACGTTTCCTCATCCTGATGAACGTTCGACACTGTTATTTTACGCTCCCACGATTCGTTTTCCCGAAGACATGGGCGACATGTTAGATACTCACAAATCGCCACTCAATCCATTTTGGGAAATAGGCAATCAGCAACGACGGTCATACACATACGGACATTTTCCCCTGTATTTGTTAGTGGCAACATGTCATCTTCTGACATCACTTGCTCCTTCACTGGGGTCACTTGGTATTGTTTCTCCTGAGATTATCGAATTTTTTGGACAGGCAACTACAGGAATAGGTTATGCTGTTGTAGGTAGAGCATGGGTTGGTTTGTTGGATACGCTTTCAATTTATTTTGTATTTCTCATTGTCCGCCGCATGTATGGCGATTGGGCAGGATTGCTGGCGGCATCACTTTCTGCATTGGCAGTATTGCATATCCAACTGGCTCATTTTTTTGCCGTTGACCCCATTTCTACAACTTTCGTTTTGATGACGATTTATGCCTCGATTTTGATGCTTGAACGCCGCACTGTCGGCACGGCAATTTTAGCAGGAGTTGGGATTGGTTTGGCGGTTTCGTCGAAATATAGTGCTTTGCCTATTGCACTTGCTCCAGCTATGGCAGGCTGGTTGATGATGCGAGGACTTTCAGACTCTGAATCAAAAGCACACCTTTCGGACTCCGAAGAGAATATTTCAGAATCAGATGAGACATCTGTGGTTTCGGAAACCACAGAGATATTGGAAGTAGAAAATGTCTCGGAGTCAAATATTGGTACTGCTATTTATCTACTCATAATTGCAGCAATTGTTTCATTCTTGACTTTTGCCATCACATCGCCATTCGTTCTACTCGACTATGATAACTTTAATCAATCTGTTGTCGAAGAACAAGGACGCATGGTCAGCGGCGTAGCAGATTTTCCTTTTACGCGTCAATATCGTAATACAACCATTTACCTGTATTTCATCGAACAACAAATTCGCTGGGGTTTGGGCATAACGTTGGGTTTATTAGGATTTATCGGCTTGGCATGGGCGATTGGCAAAGGATTAATCAATCGGCTTGAGCCAGGCGGCTACATTATTTTAGCATGGATTATTCCTTACTTTGGTGCCACTGGTTTATTCCTAGCGAAATTCATGCGTTACATGTCCCCTGTGACTCCGTTTGTGATTATTTTTGGGGTGGGATTATTAGTAACGATAGCCAAGCATGTCTCTCGTTCCATTGCCATTACGATTGCCATGATTACACTCATCGGAACAGGGATTTGGACAGCATCATTTGTCAACGGCGTATATGCCACAGAACATTCATGGGTTACAGCCTCTCGTTGGATTTATGCCAATATCCCAGATGGCTCATGCATTGCTCGCGAACATTGGGAAGAAGGGGTGCCGATGAGCTGGGATGAGCCTGGCATGTCACCAGGACTCCATCAATACAAACAACCACAAATGCCCATGTATGAAGCGGATAACCAACATAAATTTGAGGTAATGCGAAATACTTTGACCAACTGTGATTATCTGATTATTGCCTCCAATCGTATGCTACGAACCCTGCCGCGTCTTGCCGAACGATATCCGATGAGTACTCGATATTATCAAGCATTATTCGACGGCGAACTCGGCTATGAACTCATCGCCGAATTTTCAACGCCACCGCGTCTCGGCGATTTTGTCATTGATGACCAACCAGCCGATGAAAGTTTTACTGTCTACGACCACCCAAAAGCCTACATATTCAAAAAAGAACGAATGTTATCAGGAGACGAATGGTTGCAAATTTTCGAGGATACATGGAATGTGGCGAAGCATGGTTACATTGGTGAACCTACTTTGTTGATGACACTGCAAGGATATGACAAAACTCCTTCATCACATGAAAAAAAACGTGACCCCGAAGCTACTGCTCTGAAAATTCCTTTACGAGAGTTGCCCATTGTAGATGATTGGCAATGGAACTCTCTTGCTAATGCCGACCCATACATCGCTACATTTGTATGGTGGTTGGCAATTGAAATAATTGGTTTAGTTGCCTTTCCCATGACCTTTTTCCTTTTTGCCCGATTGTTTGATAAAGGCTATCTGCTAAGCAAAACATTCGGTCTGCTGCTAGTCAGTTATGGTGTATGGTTATTAGCTAGTGTGGGCTTGCCCGCTAATCGATTTGCGGCAGTAATTGCTATGCTCCTATTACTTTCGTTTATCAATGGAACAATCTTTTTCCGCTACTGGCATCAATTTAAACAATGGTGGCAAGAACAATGGAAATTGGTGATAGTTGGGGAATTGCTATTTATAGCTGTATTTCTTTTCTTTGTGCGATTACGCATGGCAAATCCTGACCTGTGGCAGCCATGGAACGGCGGCGAGAAAATGCTGGAAATTGGATTCCTGACGGCAATTGTCCGCAGTCCATTCATGCCTCCATTCGACCCTTTTTTTGCTGGATATCAGTTGAATTATTATTACTATGGCATGTTCATAATTGGGGTGCTAATTAAATTGACGGGGATTCAACCTTCCATCGCCTTTAATCTTGCTGTGCCGATGTTAGCAGGTTTGACAGCAATTAATGTTTTCTCATTGGTAGGTAACCTTGCTCATGTAGGCAGGACTTCTAGTACGACCAAAACGATACGTGAAGGATTTTCTATTGGGACGGGTTTGCTAGGTGTCATCTTTGTGCTATTCCTTAGCAATTTAGATGGCATGGGACAATTCTTACGTAATCTAGCAAAAATCAGCGAAAGTACTTTTCGGAGTGCGATACCAGGTTTACAAACATTGGTGCAGGCAATTGATGGATTCATCTTAGCAATGCAAGGTAATTCCATTCCTGAGTATAATTTTTGGGACCCATCACGAGTCATTCCCAACACGATTAACGAATTTCCATACTGGAGTTTTCTTTTCGCCGACCTACACCCGCACATGATTGGAATCCCGTTTACAGTGTTATTTTTAGCCTTAGCATATAGTTGGTTGAAAAACTCAAACTCACTAATTCACCAACTCCCAACACTACTCCGTTGGTTAGCTATTCCATTTGTGCTAGGGGCATTGGCAGTTATTAATACATGGGATTTACCGAGTTATTTGGGAATCATCACTGTAACATTCATGCTATTTCGTTATCGCACTCGTTACAAAGCCTGGAGGGTCAAAGCTTGCTTTGACATGAAAAAGCAAGCTTTTTCGCTCCAAGCACTCATGCTCATCGGTGAAACGGTCATTTTTGCGGCGGCTGTGTTAGGCATAACACTTTTGCTGTATCGTCCATTTTTCATCACATATCAACCATTGGAAGATGTAGGAATCGGATTGATAAAAGATAAAATCCCACTTGACGAATTTTTCAAATTGTGGGGTTGGCAACTACTGATGATTTTTGCATGGCTATGGCTTGAGCTACGATATCCTCGAACGATGTTTGCTCCATTGCGGGCGATTGGCATGTTCGTAAAACGATGGCAGGTTTTGCCGCATCTAAGTGAAATTTATCAGCGATTGGTTCAGAAAACCGATGAAGGCTATAGACTTGTTTTTAGCTTCATGGGCTTGATGATATTCCTGACCATTGTTTTGATTGTATTGAAATATTACACCGTTGCTCTTCTCATGCCATGGTTGGCAATTGTCATTATTCTTCTTTTACGATGGGATACCAGTGCCGAACATAACTTTATCGAATTATTGATATTCACTGGCATTTTAATTTTAATCGGGGTACAGTTTGTCTTTATTCGAGATTTTCTTGGTGGAGGCGATTACTATCGCATGAACACCTACTTTAAATTTTTTGTTCAAGTATGGGTTATGTTTGGCATAGCCTCCGCCGTAATAGTGGCAAATTTATGGACGGACATGACTCGTTGGCGATGGACATGGCGAATGGCATGGCAAATACTTGTTGTTATTTTCATATTTGCTACTTCGGTGTTTATCGTTTTAGGAACACCAGATAGGCTTGATAATCGTTTTCCTGATACCCGTCCCGAAGGCTTGACATTAGATGGCATGGCATACATGACGGTAGGTGAATTTACTTGGGATAATGACAGGTATGAACTTAAGTATGACTATGAGGCATTAAGTTGGATGCAAGCGAATATACATGGAACGCCGATTATCGCCGAAGCGAAAATGGGCTATTACCGAGAATGGGGTATGCGTGTGGCTGCCTATACTGGTTTACCAAGTATACTAGGTGGACTACATCAAAGTGAGCAACATTCTGCTGAGGCACTTGGCAAACGTGATGGCATTGTACGTGAATTTTGGGCGACAATGGATTTGCCGCGAGTGATTGCTTTAATCGAGGAATTGGAGATTAGGTATATTTACATCGGGCAGCTTGAGCGAGGTGTTTACGGAGATGGTGTTGTACAAAAATTTGAAACATTAGTGACAGTTTTATGCAAGTTAGCCCAACGCCTTTGAGGGTCAATTTGCTCAAGCAGGGCATGAAAAGTTCGCAAAGCGGCACTGTCTAGCTCTTGAGCATGACGGTTAGCATGCGGCATATCATGTTCATCCGTAGGAGGTAAATATTCACATATCTGTTCCATCAATTCCAAACTAGACGTAAGATTTTCCATGTTTTCAGCAGAAAAATTCACCACACCTGCCAACGGAGTCACATACCTTAAAAACGTGATGCCATGCTGTAGCCAAGGGCTGACCTTTTGCCACCATGCTTTTGGTTGACGAATTTCATACCCCGCATCGCCATCAATTTGGTGCGGGCAGGCAGGATGTTGACAAAGTAAATGCAAGTTATACGTATGGCTAAACCAATTTTTTGGATTTAGATTTGACATGAAACCTGACAGGTTTTCAAAACCTGTCAGGTTTGAGTTTGGCATGAGGATAAACGTATTCGGACATTCCACTTGAATTTGCTTCATGAGCAGATTCCATTGGCGAGTGAAGCCCCGAATCATCAATTCGGTTTGTTGTTGTAGTCGTTCAGCCTGCAACTGTTGCCCCGCTAAAATTTGCGATTGCCCACCTAAAATTTGATTTTGCCCTGTTTCCAGAGCATGCAGTTCATCCGCTAATTGTTTGAGCATGCTTTTGTCATCGAGAGGATGACCCGTGAGAATGGTCAGAATATCAACATTCTCCAAGCTATCGGGACATTCAATCTGAAAACGCCGTTTTACTCTATGATTCTGCAATTTCTTCCACGGATACATCTCTTGGCATGGTTCTTCGTGAGTGATGTGATGACAATAACAATGCATGGTTCGTTGTACTTTCAAGCCTTGAAATGTGCCAAGTATTGTCTCGATTGTGTTTCGTAACAGTTCAAAGAAGTTTTTCGGTTGCGGTCCCCATGCCACCAATCGCAAAGATGAATCATCACGGTCAAAGGTCATGAGTGTCTGATGTCGTTTTAATTTCAAGGCAACGCTTTCCTGCCAATGTTTGCTAATGCTAAAACGATAGGTGCGAGCAATCAACCGTCCCATGAGGTCGGGTGGAATGAATTTGTCTTTGAAACGGTAATGCAGTTCAATGGTAGGCACATCTTCATCAACGACAGGCATGTCATGTGGTTTGTCATACGATAACCGAGACGGTATGAGGATATGGCTTGGTGCTTGATTTTTATCGGAGGGCGGAATCTGCACACTTAAATCAAACAGTTCCATGAGGTGCAGGAACATGGCATGCAGTTCTGCGGGATACCCCCCTGGAACATCCTCTGACCCCACCCCTGACGAGGGGCGTTAATAATTACTCTGATGATGATACATTAAAAATGATATTTTTGCAAAATGTTCATATATTAGTTGTCTTTTACACTAGGGTTGGGGTCTGATGACAAAAAGGGAGGAAATTGCGGTAAAACGAGCAAAATCGCAACTTGTCATAATATTTTAAAGCCAAACTTGCACTTTACATAACTCTACGGTACAATGAATTTAAAACATTATGTAAAATTGATTTTAGTGGGAATAGAAAAATGATTGAGAGAAAAAATAATACTATCCCAAATATGGATTATCTGTTATTGCTTGGGGTAGCCGCCTTGAATATCATAGGCTTGATGATGATTTATAGTACTACATTCTATCTAGGCTTTCAACTGCATGAAAATCCTAATTATTTCTTTGTTCGCCAATTGGTTTGGCTTTCTATTGGGATAGTTGTCTTGATGGTCATGACAAAAGTCGAATATCATACTTGGTTGAAATATTCGATTCCGCTAATGGCGGGTACACTTCTTATGTTGGGCATAGTCCTTTTCGTTGGAAGTGACACATTCGGTGGCAGACGTTGGTTATTTGGCGGTTCGGTGCAACCATCTGAAATAGCCAAACTTACAGTTATCATTTACTTAGCAAATTGGTTGGCTTCAAAAAATGAAAAGATAAAGGACATCACTTATGGATTAGCACCATTTGCAGTTTTAATTGGAATAGTGATTAGCTTGGTAGTTCAATCCATTTCAGACAGGTGACCCACTCGGACAAAATTATCAAGTCCAACAAATTTTAATTGGGCTTGGTTCAGGAGGTATTACAGGCGTTGGGCTTGGAGCGAGCCGTCAGAAATTTGGAGCAATTCCCGCAGCACACACCGATGGGATTTTTGCCATCTTGGGCGAAGAATTAGGGTTCATTGGAGCAATGGTGGTTATTAGCTTGTTTGCTTTTTTAGCCTATCGCGGTTTTAAGATTGCTCTCAATGCTCCCGACACTTTCGGAAGTATCATGGCTACAGGCTTGACATGTAATTTAATGTTTCAGGCATTGATTAACATTGGTGTGGTGACGGCAACTTTACCATTTACGGGTATACCTTTGCCCTTTATTAGTTTTGGTGGTTCATCTATGTTAATGAGCATGGCAACGGTTGGGCTACTCCTTTCCATTTCAAAATGCACATTACCACAGACTCAACCATCAGATAAAGAATCGATTTATGCGACTTATCATATCGGGCGGTGGAACTGGGGGACACGTGTACCCCGCCCTCGCCGTCATGCACGAGCTAAAGAAGCAATATCCAACGGTTGATGTGAAGTGGGTAGGTAGTGATGATGGCATGGAGCAATCCTTAGTCAAGCAGGCAAATTTACCTTACTACGGTATCTCTACGGCTGGACTACGCGGCAAAAATCCAATCGCTTTTGTCATGGGATTATTCAAACTTTGGCGAGGTTATTGGCAAAGTCGGCATGTCATTCGTCGCTGTCAACCGAATGTCTTATTTGTCACAGGTGGTTATGTATGTGTTCCCATAACGTTAGCCGCTTATCACATGGGTATACCTGTTTTAATTTACTTGCCTGATATTGTACCAGGTCAAGCGGTTAAATTCTTAAGTCGTTTTGCGGTCAAGATAGCCGTTACAGCAGAACCGACGCAAGCATTTTTTCCACATGGGAAAAGTGTTGTTACTGGTTATCCTATTCGACCTGAATTGCATGAACGGGTTTGTGAAGACAAGAAAGATTCTCGAAAACCTTTCATGGTTAAAACAAGAAAGGTGGCTAAAACAAGAAAGATGGTTAAAACAAGAAAGGTTTTTAAAAACCTTTCTTGTTTGACCACATTGTCTAGTCGACTACATGATGATTTGCCTGTATTGCTTGTCTTCGGCGGCAGTCGAGGAGCAAGGAGTATTAACAAAGCAATTACACAACAAACAGTGTTGCAAACATTGCTTGCCAAAACTCAAATCATCCATATTAGCGGGCAGTTAGATAAAGAATGGACACATGCAATTCGTCAAAAACTGCCCGAATCGTTACGAAATCGGTATCATCTTTATGCCTATTTACATGAAGAGATGCCTTACGCCTTAGCTTGTGCTGATGTGGTCATCTCACGAGCAGGGGCTAGTATTTTAGGTGAGTTCACCATATTGGGTTTGCCGTCCATTTTAGTACCATATCCATATAGTGGGGCTCATCAATTTCCAAACGCTCACTACTTAGAAAAAGTAGGAGCGGCAGTTATTGTTACAGATGACATGTTGGAGGAGACAATGGTTAAAACAGTGTTAGATTTATTAAATGACAAAGAAAAGCGATTGGCAATGGGACAAGCCGCTAAAGGATTGGCTCAACCCAACGCATCTTTAAAAATTGTTCAGTTATTAGAAGAGGTGGTTTATGTACGGTGTAATTGATATTGATTTTCAAGTATTTTTCTACATGGTAGCAGGAGCATTTGGTTTAGTTGGTTTCTTTCGCGGGTGGTGGAAGGAAGCCATAACGACAGGCTTGTTGATTTTTCTACTATTGTTATTAGAAAGACCCGAAATAGCGGTGTTTATCACCGACCAAATCAATGCGGTGATAAATTTTTTCACTGCATTAGTCACTGCCCAAAGTGTCAACCCTTATGAAATTGCTGGGGCAGCTGGGAGTACACCTCCAGTTGTTGTTATTGACCCAACGACAAAACAAATGTATATCATTGTGCTGATAGCCATGATTGCTGGCTCGTACTTTTTTACTAAAATGAGTGTGCCTGCCGAAAATGTCAGTTTTGGTGGACAACTTACTGGGGCTATTTTGGGAATGGTGAATGGGATTATTGCCATGTCATTATTTAGAGAGTATATTGCCGGACGATTTTTACCTGGTTCTACGATAGCGGCGGCTTCGGCTCCACAGGAGGTAACGATTGTGATTAGCAGTGTACCTCGTGCTAGCTTGGCAGATAGTAGCATGGCATGGTTTGTTATTGCTGCGGGTGCCTTAGTCTTTTTCACAGCAATTTGGAGCCGCTACGAGTGGAAAGATCGTCAAATCAAAAAGCGAAATCCAATGGGATATAAAGGACCAAAACCTAAACCAGGTGTATGGGATCAATTCAAGAAAGCTCTTGAAAATGCAGCAAAGTAGAATCGGCTGGAGGGTCAAAGCTTGCTTTGACATGAAAAGGCTTACTTTTTC
>NBMH01000174.1 GCA_002084875.1 Anaerolineaceae bacterium 4572_78
CATATGGGAGAGAAACAATATATACAGTAGACACTATTTCCCCCCCCTCTCGATGGAATGATCAATTACCAATGGCCTTTTAAGCCATTGGTTGGTTTTACACTATCACTAAATATATCCTAACTATTTGATACCAAACAGGAACTTAGCCGTTATCCGCCAGGTCGCAGGTAGGTCCCTCGGTTTTTGACCTCGGGATTGGGTGATGGGCTAGCTGAGAACCCCTGCGCCCTTAAATCCTGCCAGGCGGCTTCGCGCCACATCAATCCTTAACTGTTATCAAGGAGTAATTGATGGAAGTCGAAATTGGAAAAATGATGTCTGACATACTCAAGCTTATTGCTACTCTATCTACAGGTATGATCGGATTTGAAATAACTATGATAGAAAAGGTATTTACACCAAGAAAGATTCTAAATTCTCTAGAAAATATAGTGTTCATTTCTGTTAATATGCTTGTTTTGATTGCGTCCCTTGTATTATCAATTCTTGGATTAATTGAAATACCTAATAATGTAACCGATATGGTAAACAAAGTTGATGGTGCTCAATGGGTGAATGAAGGATATTTCCTAGGATCCTCGATGTTTTGTGGAGGTAAGCATGACACTATACTCTGGATCTGACCAGTCTTGTTCTAGGATTCCGTTTGATGTCGTTCACTGATTCCGGTACTGCTCAAAAAGTGGACGACATGCTCCGGATTTAGTGGACGATTTGCTCCGGATTATGCATCTGTGAGGGAGAACATGTTTATGTGGCAATAGAGAGATACGGGATAAGGCCTCATTGTCAATCTCTTCTCCTTGTTGTCTGAGATTTTCAACAATGTCGTTGATTTTGATTGTGTTCCAGTAGAGAATGGCATTTTAAACAAGACTTAAACAACTGGGTTTGTAAAAAGGCGCAGTTATTACATTAGGATGCGCAAATTGCGCACGTAAATGGCAATCTCCAAACCGTAACTTTCTGTTCAATTGCCCCCGCTAGTCCTAATAACATGAATAGCAATGTTATTAAGATGAGGGTTATTCCCAAAGTGATGACTTGATAACGAAATATGTTATTTAATTCTTCTCGTTGAAATGGTGCTTTTTGAACTAAGTGATGTTGCACTTGTAACTTGAATCCAAGTTTTATTATTAAGGTAGGAAGTCATTATATTGCTCCTAATAGTTATAGATAACGGGCATTTGCCCCTTCCATTTCTGCCAGATATCATCTTCAGTGATCAGGTCAGCCATAAAGTACCCAACATTGATTCGGCTGGTCTGCCCAGGATCAAAGATAGCACTTCGAATAGGCGATGGATTCACGTCATAAGGGGTAACTTCGGCTTCATCAATCAAGCCATCTGGTCGGACCGCAGCCCATTCAACCTGCTTATCTTCTTGACCTATTTGGCTTCTCAGATAGTCAACAGCTTGCTCATTATCTACATGCGGCGGCAATAACAGGCGCAACATGCCAATAACGAGTTTCTGGGCAAAGGGAATCGGTTCATTGAGATCGCGGTTGCTGTTGCCTGCTGTATTCATAAGCACATATTTAATGGGCTTTTCAGGTGCATTTGCCTTGATAGCATCAGATAATCGGCGAGCGGCATCGGTGACGAGCTTTCGCGGATTGCCAAACATACCCTTGAAGTCTACGTTATGCCCTAAACATGAAGCTACCGCAGCATAGCCTTTAACATGCTGGGTTAACTCGGCATCACTTAGGTCCAGGATGCTAGCTTGAATCACGGTCAAATTCTCGTGATCCCTGATGGTTGCGGGCAACTTCTCAGGTGATCGCACAATCACTTTGACAAATTCTCCGCGACTAAGAAGTTCTTCTGTGAGCAACCGACCAGTCGCTCCACTTGCTCCAACAATAAGAATATTCATTTTTTCCTCTATTTGATTCAATTAATCTATGCGGATTCAAGCACACGTTCTTCCCATTTTTCAACTTTTACACCTTTGATCACAAGCCACAAAGGAAATGCTAACTCAATGATCGAAATAAAGCCAATCGTGGTGAAGATCTCTTTATATTGAGGAAAGATGATATTCCCAAAACTTTGTATTAGATAGCATAAAGATGAAACGATTAATAAAATGCCCAGCGTTTTAGGGATATAGCCTGACTTATAGACAAGATAACCAATACCAAGGAGATGCAGGGCAAAAAACAATCCCCAAATAAGGATTGCATACTCATGTGCATTCAGAAAGAGCTGCACAAGAGCGTGTAATTGGGCAGGTTCGAAAACGGTCAGGTAGCCAGCACCACTTAGAAGCAGTAAAACAAAGAATTGATTGAGTAGATTAATTCCTTGGATGGTGGTCATCGCCAATCTTGAAAATGCTGCGATCATAGAAAGTGTTTTGTTTACAGGTTTGAGTAAAACATAAAGCATTACGGTCAATACGATTTCGATCAATAATATAACTGCGTTTCCGGCAATGCTCGTTCGGAATGCTCCTTCAGAAGCCATAATATTGGTTGCTGTTGTTGTGGCATCTCCGGGCACGATAAGATTGGTAGGCAAAAAGATCATGCTGATAATTGCGATCACAGCCATCAGTAAAGTTAATCCACCTACAAGTCTTGCGGTCTTTTTAATTTCTTGAGTAGTCATCGTTTTCTCCTTTTTTGAACGATCTAGATAAATAATTGTGTTTGAATAAAAACAGGGTCGCCACACTGGCAATTTACTCTTGGATACTGTCTTTTATTGCCAGTCACAACAGACGATACTTATTGTTTAATCTTGTTTTGCTGTCAATGAAGCGATTGCAGATGGACTAAAGCCTTTTGCTATTAACCAAATACTCAGCGTGATTTCAAATAGCCCGCCGGGAACAACACTGGCAATTTCAACAATATCATTGTGGGCAAAAAGCTCCATAACAGAACCTGATATAAGAACTATGTATCCGATAATTCCCCAAACTGACATGGGGCGTGGAATGAGTTTTGATTTGTAGAGTACAGACACAAACATCACACCGCCAATAGACCAAAGTGCCATTCCCAGGTGGTAAGCAAAGACGCTGCCCTTTTTGAAAATAATGCCCATTGTTTCGAAATACGGTGCAGCAGCAGGGCCAGCTTTTACAAACTCATCGCTTAGTGGAATGAGTAAAAGCAACAAAAGGGCGCCAACCACAAGTGTTACGGTTGAAGCGATTGCGGCACTAAGATAGCCATAAGTTAAGCGCTCGTTATATCGCTTTAAAATCGGAAGCAAGATTACCGGCATCCCAATGTTCAGGAAAGTATGAACCAGGGCCATCAATATAACGCCAAAGACAATCATCGATTGGTTGTCATGCACATTAGAAAGAAAATCTGGGCCAGTGCCTAATGTCTCTATAAATCCACTTCCAATTCCATAAGCCAAGAATGTGATGATGAAAAATATACCGAATGTTCTTGCAGTAGTTCTGCGTGAAATCATTTTTATTTCCTTTTTTGAACGGTTTTGATAACGCCCGCGTCACCTGCCGACAGCTCAAGTGCAAGGCGTGTTAGGTGGCACTATGGCGAGCCTATAAATACCCAAAGAATTCGGATGTTTATTCATCAATATTTATTTCTTCGCGCAGAATCCGGACAATACGGTTGTAAACGACAAGCGTTGTCAACTCCGTGTCGTTACCGGTTGTATTCACAAACTGAATAACTACCGTATCAATATCCTTGTGATAGCGAGCAATACTTTGGTATCCTAAGACCCAGCCTTTATGTTCATACACATAAATAGAAGAGTAAATAGCCTGTTCACTATCATTTAGCAATGAGCCATCGTTTAATGCTCTCAAGAATATACCCACATCCTCTGCTGTAGCCATCATTCCGAAATCAATATGCTTTAAATCGGGCTCCACGCCTGCGTAATACCCACTCATAACATCGTCTATATCCACTTCCTGAAGCGAACTGAAAGTATTGTTCAGTTCGAGTGGTATCAAAATTTCCTCCTTGATATATTGAAAATGGCCATAACCCAACACTTTATCAAGAATTTCGCGAATCAATAAATAATTCGTATTTGAATAACTATATTTTTCATCTGGTTCAAAGTCAGCAGGCATATCCAATACCAACTCAAGCGTTTCTTTATTGTTTTTCGGTGGGTCGTCCCACAGGAAATCAGGATGGTCGGTATAGTTGGGAATGCCACTCCGGTGTTGCACCATCAATCTCAAGGTGATTTTTTCTGCATTTTCAATTCTTCCCACAAGTTCAGGAAAGTGATCTGCGAGCGTATCATCCAGCGACAAGCGTTGGTCATTGACCAGTTTGGTGGTAGCAACGGCAACATATAACTTGTTGATACTGGCAATCTTAAATAATGATTGCGGGTCGGCTGGTATTTTATTGTCTCGGTCTTTCCAGCCAGCTGTATAAAACACTGGTGGTTCACCTGCTTCATCTACATACACAATAATTCCATCCAATCCATGATTAATTGCGTCATCGACTTGCTCTTGGACAGTATCGGGCAATGGTTTTAGCCAAGCCCGTATTCCGTCCCAAGGTGGGAATACCGCGGTACAGATTATTGCGATGACAGGCATTACTATTCTAAGTATTCGTACTGTACGTTTCTTTTTTTGCATTTGCGATTACCTCTCCAAGTCGTCTAACTATGTTTTGTTTGTTCAATTTTTTGTTTGTTGCTATTGGGATGAGCAGAGCTTGTCATTTCTTGAATGCTCGCTCCTGAGTTGACCGAAATCAGGGGCAAACCTAGATTGCGAATCTTTTTAAATACACCATGCAAAGCTGCCTGATCTACAACGATACCACTTAAAATGGTGTTGCTATCATCCGTCAGGGTGATGGACAAGCCATCGAACCAATCCTGCCAGCGGGTATCTAAATGCCCCTTGATCTTGATGTGGTAGTGAGCACCTTCGTTCGTCATGCCCATAATATAAACGAATAGGCGCAACAAAACCCCACAAGAAACTGTAGTTATTGGGATAAAAAACTGTAGTATTTGGAGGGGGAATTGCAGGAAATCTAAATCAGATTAATTTCTTTTGCTTTGGCGATAGCCAGCGTGCGTTTAT